>NZ_JBRBCB010000009.1:0-127057 GCF_053479455.1 Corynebacterium sp. 20-84 | reverse complement strand
GCTATATTGAAGGAGCGAAAGCCACCGGGTGGAAACAAGCCATCAACCAACTAGCCGTGGCTTACCCCGACCGATTCGCGGACTACTTGTAAACCAAACCCCCGCACACAAAGAATCGGACACTCTCCGATGCGGGACTGGATGTTTTTTCTTCGGCCGCGGGTTGGATTCGTAATGCAGCCTGCTGCGAGGTACCCCTAGGAGGGTCAAAGCTTTGGTTTTTGACCACCCCAATGCCATTAAGGTCTCGATGAGTTGTTGTTCTTCTTGTCGACCAGCTTCATAGCGGCGTCGGTGCTCTTCGGATAAGGGTTGTCCTCCGCGTCGTAGTCCACGCCAGGAATATCTGGCATGGTCTCTAACGCTTTTCCCAGCACATCACAGGTCGCTTCTGCCCGCTGCAGCTTTACCTGCTGGGCTTGGGCAGCCCGAGCAGCTTTTTTCAGATCTTTCTTCTGCTGCGCGATTGTGCGGTCGGCCTCATTGAGTTTGGCCGCCATTTTCCTATTCAACCGGGCAGCTTCTTTTAGCTCATGCTCTAATTGTTCGACCCTGTCAGCATCCACAGACGATTGCCCTTTCTTCTGGCGTCGACGCGAACTCAGCGTCCCATCAACGACTTTGACCTTCCAGCTATGCATCGTATTGGCATCAATCCCGTGGTCATCAAGAAATGCCCGCTTCTGGCCACGAGGCAAACGATGATAATGATGAACCAGATCCCGGATGTAGTCATCAGATAAAACCAAAGCCCGCACCGGCACCCCCACACCAGCTGCATCGGCCGCAGCAGCCTGGTCAGCATCCCAACCGGCACGCTCACGCTGATCTTTAGCCCGACCCCACTTAGCCAACGTCCCCGCATACGTACCGTGCCGGTCTAACCACACCCCTTTACAACCATGCGGCACACTGCGGTACACCGTGACCATCTGATCCTTCTGCGCCGCGGTAAAACGCTGCACCTTGCCATCTAACTGGGGTGGTGAAAACACGAACCTACCCGCGGCAGGATCATCAACATCAACCGCATCGAGAACTTGTCCCGGCGCTAAATACGACACAGGCAACGCCAACCACGACTGCACCCGAACCCCACTACGAGCACGCCGACGCCGCCCCAACTCATCAAAAGACCGACCGATCAACGCCTCACGTTGCGACTGAAACTCATAAGTCGCCAACTGCTCAGGAACAAGAACCGGAACCTCAAACAAAACCCCAACCTCCTACTGCAACTGGTTCACAACCAGCCTGACAGCAGAGGGCGAATGGAATCTTGATCCACCGGCCCCTTGAGGTAGGGGCGTGGCCGGCGGGGTGCCGGGGTGCCGGGGTGCCGGGTGCCGGGCTAACAGGGCGCCGGTCCCAGGATGCCGGACTGAGTGGGTCTACCGAGTGGCGCTAGAGCTTGGTGACGCGCTGGAGGAACTTCGCCTCGGCGACGGCCACGCGCTCGATCTCGTAGGGGTGGACGGACTCGTCGACGGAGTGGATGCCGGCGTTGTTGTCCTCGACGCCGTACATGGCGATGGCGGCGTCAGGGTAGTGTTCCTGCAGCTTGGCGGTCAGCGGGATGGAGCCGCCGGAGCCGACGGTGACCAGGTCGGTGGAGGCGGTGACTGCGGCGTCGCTGCCCTCGGCTTCCTTGTAGGCCTCCTGCAGGCACTCGCCAAGCAGGGCGATGGCGGGGCGGGAGTGGTCGGTGGCGAAACCGTGGTTGACGTCGAAGATCTCCACCTCGACCTTGGCGCCCCAGGGGGTGTGGTCGATGATGTGCTGCTTCAGGGTCTCGGCGGTTGCGGCGGGGTCCATGCCGGCAGGGACGCGGAGGTTCAGCTGGGCTTCGGCACGCGGAATGATGGCATTGACTGCCTCGGCAACCGGGGTGGAGGTGAACCCGATGACGGTGACGGCGGGGCGGGCCCACACCATGTCGGCGGCGTTCTCCCCGCCGTTGTCGATGTCGCCCATCAGGGACACACCGTCGAGGACGCCGGCGTCCTTACGGAAGGCGTCGGTGTTGTAGGGCTGGCCGGGCCAAGTGGCAGTAAGGGCGTCGCCGAGGCCGTCGATGGTGGTGCGGCCGGTGTCGTCGCGAAGCGAATCGAGGGTGCGGATCAGTGCGGCGACGGGGTCCGGTGCGGGGCCGCCGAAGGTGCCGGAGTGGATGGCGCCGTTCAGGGTCTCCACCGTGACCTTGAGCTGGGCGCCGCCGCGCAGGGCGGTGGTCAGGGTTGGGGTGCCCACGGCGACGTTGCCGGAATCGGCGATGAGGATGATGTCGGCCTGGAACAGTTCCGGCTTCTCCTCGATCAGTTTCTCCAGGCCACCGCCGCCGAGCTCCTCGGAGCCTTCGACGAGGACGACGAGGTTGGCATCGGTGCCGCCGGCGTCGTCGATAAGCCTCAAAGCCTCAAGGTGCATGGCGACGTTGCCTTTGCAATCGGCGGCGCCGCGTCCGTACCAGCGGCCGTCGCGCTCGGTGAGGGTGAACGGGTCGGCGGTCCAGGCTGCGGGGTCGCCGGCGGGGACGACGTCGTAGTGGGAATAAAGGAGGACGGTCGGCGCGTCGTCGCTGACGTGCTTGCGCGCGATGATCGCGTCGGCGTTGTCCACCGTGGCGTGGCGCTCGACCTCAAGGCCGCGCTCGGCCAGGGCGTTCGCGACCCAGTCGGCGGCGGCGCCGTGCTGGTCGGCGAGTTCCGGCACCGAGTGGGGCGAGTTGAAGGAAACGAGTGCGGAAAGGTCGTTGAAAATCCGTTCGCGGTTCGGTTCGAAAGTGCTCATGAGCTCGAACGTACCAGCGCCCGAATCCGCCGTGCGCGACGCGTCTGCCTTGTAAGATCGGCGCTACAGCGACGAAGGGGGCGCGACGTGTTGGAGTGGTACTCAGGGCACATGGCGGAGGATCCGTTCAAAACGGTCGTCCTGACCATTTTGATCGTGGCCTTCTTCATCCAGATTGCGTGGCCGCGAGTTCGCGACCTGTTCGACCCCGTCGTGAAGCGGGAGTACGGGCACGTGGTCGCCGTGGACATCGCCGTGGACGGGGGAGCGTGGTGGAAGGGCAACGAGGATCCCATGCAGACCCGGGAGCTCGCGCGCATGCCGTCGGGGGAGGAGCTGCTGTTCGCCTGGGTCGATGGCACGATCGGGCTGCACCGAGACATCAAGCGCCAGGTTTTCGCGCGCGGGGGCTGGCTCATCAATCAGACCGCGCCGAAGATCAACGCCGATCCGCACACGCAGCAAGCGGCGATCGCGCAGATGAAGGCGCGCTATTTCCGTTACTGGCTTCCGCAACCCAAGTCAATAGTGGTCGTGCACCGAAAAAGCGGGAGATATCAAGGCAAGTACTAGGCACAACGCTTATCGACGGCCGCGTGGTAGCCGAAACTGCTGGCCTACCTTGATTGTTCCGGCTTTCAACGATTGTTGACGGCAGAGTAATATGCCTGCCAACACATTGTTAGAAAGGCGCGAAATGGATAACAAGACGGGACTGCGTGAGCTGACGCTGCGCGGAATCATCATCGGTGGACTGATCACGCTCGTGTTCACCGCGGCGAATGTGTACCTGGGCCTGAAGGTGGGTCTGACCTTTGCCACGTCCATTCCCGCCGCGGTCATTTCGATGGCTGTGCTGCGTAAATTCGCCGGTCACAATGTGAAAGAAAACAATATTGTGCAGACGATCGCGTCGGCAGCGGGAACGCTGTCCGCGATCATTTTCGTCTTGCCGGGCTTGGTGATGATCGGCTACTGGCAAGGCTTCCCGTTCTGGACCACGGCGATGGTGTGCGCGCTCGGCGGCATCCTCGGCGTGATGTTCTCGGTGCCGCTGCGCCGCGCGCTGGTCACGGGGTCCGACCTGCCGTACCCGGAGGGCGTGGCTGCTGCGGAGGTCCTGCGCGTCGGCGATGGTGATCCGAATAACGAGGAGAACGTCAAGGGTCTGCGCACCATCGTCATCGGCGGTGTCGTCTCCGCCTTCTACGGCCTGCTCGCCGCGATGAAGGCCGCCGCTAGCGAGATCGCCGGCACCTTCAAATTCGCCAAGGGTGCGACCATGCTGGGCGGCTCGCTCTCCCTCGCGCTCATCGGCGTTGGCCACCTCGTGGGCATGACGGTCGGTATCGCCATGCTCGTCGGCGTGGTCATCTCCTTCTTCGTTCTTCTTCCGTGGCGCACGTCGTCGCTTATCGACGGCTCCGTCACTGACCTTTCTGAGATCGTCTCCACCACCTTCGCCTCCGAGATCCGCTTCATCGGTGTGGGCACCATGGCAGTGGCAGCCCTGTGGACTCTGGTGAAGATCGCGGGCCCAGTGGTCAAGGGTGTTAGCGCGTCCCTGTCTAGCTCCCGCAAGCGCGCCGCCGGTACTGAGGTGGACGTGACGGAGCAGGATATTCCGTTCCCGATCGTGCTCGGCACCATCTTGGTCTCCATGCTCCCGATCGGCTTTTTGCTCTGGAATTTCCAGCGCGGCACCGATATTCACGAGCATGCATTCGGCTTGACGACGATCTCTGTCCTCTTCATCCTCATCGCCGGCCTCGTCATCGCGTCGGTCTGCGGTTACATGGCTGGCCTGATCGGCGCATCCAACTCGCCGATCTCCTCGGTGGGCATCATCGCCGTGATCACGTCAGCACTGCTCATCGCCGCCTTCACCGCCGGCACTGACGCGAGCGCGACGTCTCTCGTGGCGTACACGCTGTTCACTGCCGCGATCGTCTTCGGCATCGCGACGATCTCCAACGACAACTTGCAGGACCTCAAGACAGGCCAGCTTGTCGACGCCACCCCCTGGAAGCAGCAGGTCGCCCTCATCATCGGCGTGCTGTTCGGTTCCGTGGTCATTCCTCCGGTGCTGCACCTGATGCTGACCGGCTTCGGCTTCCAGGGCATGGAGGGCGCCGGCCCCGATGCACTCGCCGCACCGCAGGCCGCTCTCATGTCCTCGGTCGCCACCGGTATTTTCGATGACTCCCTGAACTGGAACCTCATCTTCCTCGGCGCCGCGATCGGCACTGTCGTGATCATCATCGACGAGATCCTCAGTGCGACCACCGACAAGAAGTACTCGCTGCCGCCACTGGCCGTCGGCATGGGCATGTACCTGCCGGTCAGCGTCACCGTGATGGTTCCGCTGGGCGCCATCATCGGTAATTTCTACAACCGTTGGGCCTCCCACCAGCGCAACCCGGAGTCCGCGATTCGCATGGGCACCCTCGGCGCCACGGGCCTCATCGTCGGCGAGTCCCTGTTCGGCGTGGTCAACGCCGGCATCATCGCCGCTTCCCAGGGCGAGAGTCCCTTGGAGATCTTCGAGGAGAGCATCTGGACGACCATCGTCGGCATCGTGCTCTTCGTCGCCGGCATCGCCTTCATCTACAGCCGCACCGCCAAGGCTGCCAAGGATCTGCCGATCACGGCGCCGACAGATGCAGCCGCTGCTAAGCGCGCTGAGACTCACGACAGCTCCAAGTAATGCTCGGGGGCGCGCAGCAAAGGTTCGCCCCGACATTGCACTCGCAGCCTCACACTGCTAAAAATGGCTTTAGCACTCCCGCCAAGTGAGTGCTAAAAAGTCAATTTCGAGCGGGTGAGGCTGTTTTGCACTCACCAGCCGTGCCGTCGCGGGCGCCCGCTTGGACCTTGTATGACGTGAGAGTGGCGTCGCCTTTTCCTATATAAACGAGGAGCAACAAACTCACATGGCAAAGATGATCGCATTCGACGAGGAAGCACGCCGCAGCCTCGAGCAGGGTCTGAACACCCTGGCTGATGCTGTGAAGGTCACCCTCGGCCCTAAGGGCCGCAACGTCGTCCTGGAGAAGTCCTGGGGCGCGCCGGCAATTACGAATGACGGCGTGACCATCGCTAAGGACATCGAGCTCGAGGATCCGTACGAGAAGATCGGCGCTGAGCTGGTCAAGGAAGTCGCCAAGAAGACTGACGACGTCGCTGGCGACGGCACCACCACTGCGACCGTTCTGGCGCAGGCACTGGTGCGCGAAGGTCTGCGCAACGTGGCCGCCGGCTCCAACCCGATGGGCATCAAGCGCGGTATCCAGGCTGCGACCGACAAGGTGTCTTCCATCCTTCTCGACTCCGCTAAGGAGGTCGAGACTGAAGAGGAGATCGCTTCTACCGCTGGTATTTCGGCATCCGACCCGGAGATCGGCAAGAAGATCGCCGAGGCAATGTACGCCGTCGGCAACGGCTCCGTGAACAAGGAGTCCGTGATCACGGTTGAGGAGTCCAACACCTTCGGCGTCGACCTCGAGGTCACCGAAGGTATGCGCTTCGACAAGGGCTACATTTCCGCCTACTTCGCCACCGACATGGAGCGCGGCGAGGCCGTGCTTGAGGATCCGTACATCCTTCTCGTCTCCGGCAAGATCTCCAATGTCAAGGAGCTCGTCCCGGTCCTGGAGCAGGTCATGCAGTCCGGCAAGCCGCTGCTGATCATCGCTGAGGACGTCGAGGGCGAGGCCCTGTCCACCCTCGTGGTCAACAAGATCCGCGGCACCTTTAAGTCCGTGGCAGTGAAGGCACCGGGCTTCGGCGACCGCCGCAAGGCAATGCTGCAGGACATCGCGATCCTCACCGGCGGCCAGGTCATCTCCGAGGAGGTCGGCCTGTCCCTCGACGGTGCTGACGTTTCCCTGCTCGGCCAGGCACGCAAGGCCGTCATCACCAAGGACGACACCACGATCGTCCAGGGTGCCGGCGACCAGGCTCAGATCGAGGGTCGCGTGAAGCAGATCCGTGCTGAGATCGAGAACTCCGATTCCGACTACGACCGCGAGAAGCTCCAGGAGCGCCTGGCGAAGCTCGCCGGCGGTGTCGCAGTCCTCAAGGTCGGCGCAGCCACCGAGGTCGAGCTGAAGGAGCGCAAGCTCCGCATCGAGGATGCTGTCCGCAACGCTAAGGCAGCAGTCGAGGAGGGCATCGTCGCCGGCGGCGGTGTCGCACTCCTGCAGGCAGCCAAGGAGCTCGAGGGCGACCTGGGCCTCGAAGGCGACGAGGCCACCGGCGTCAAGATCGTCCGCGAGGCTCTCTCCGCACCGCTGAAGCAGATCGCCCTCAACGCTGGCCTCGAGCCGGGCGTTGTCGCCGACAAGGTCGCTAACCTCCCGGCAGGTCAGGGTCTGAACGCAGCCACCGGCGAGTACGTCGAGATGCTGGCCAACGGCATCGCTGACCCGGCCAAGGTCACCCGTTCCGCTCTGCAGAACGCTGCCTCCATCGCCGGCCTCTTCCTCACCACCGAGGCCGTCGTCGCCCAGAAGCCGGAGCCCGCAGCTCCCGCCATGGACCCGGAGGCCATGGGCGGCATGATGTAAAAACGCATCCCGCTTAACGACGCCCCGCCCCACCCCGTCCGCTCCCGCGGCCGCGGTGGCGCGGGGTTTCGTGCTTCTCCTCGCACACGTGATGCAGAAAGCTGAGTCGTACGCGATTGCTACGCTGCGCTGAAGCAGAAAAATGAGAGTGGCCCTCCGTCCCCATCGCGGAAACGGAAGGCCACTCAAGTATGTCTAGCGCAAAACCCAATGCGCTTTTCGGTTGTGCGAAGTCAATCGCAGCCGACCCTCAGGGTGGTGGGATATCATCCCAAATCCCTCGGGAGAACGAGAGTACCAGGAGCGCTGGAAGCGGTTATTTCACGATCAAGGTTCTGTTGATCACCAAAGAGGAGTCGCCGACGTTTTGGAAGCTCAGCTCGGACGAGCTCCATGCATCCACGCGAATGTGGCAGATTGTCGAAGCGCTCGACCCATACAAAGAGTGGGATCTTTCCGAGCTTGCGCTGGAGCAACAGGGTCAGGTTCTAGGTCGTTCGGGCCTGAATCTCTAAACCATTGCCACGCGCGAGCGGCGCGTGAAGTGCCTTGAGGGCAGTTTTCCAGCTTTCCGACGCGTTCTCTGACCCGGTCAACCATCTCTCTGGTGTTGGTGAAAGTGGGGCAAGTGCACCATTGGGCTTCTAAGTGGCGGTTGTGACACGCCGATTCACCCCCGGTATAGGGTGATTCTGAAACCTATAAAGGGTTCCTTTTAGGTGAATATCGCGTTATCGCAATGGTTTTGTTGGCCGTTACGCAAAGTAGGTGAGATCTTCGTCGCGTTCATGTTTGAGGTCAAAAAGGTGCACGCCAATGGGGTGTGTCAACATCTGTTCATCTTAAGTTCACGCATCGAGTCACGGGCAAGCTTCAAAATGCTGGTAGCCGCGTACAAATCTCGGTGTTGACCCCTGGGAGATGTGTGGCAATATATCTACCTGTGACGCCCGATCGGGGTGTCTGAAAACCAGAAACCCTCATCCGGCGCTGGCCGGTAGATTACGCAAGGAGATTCTTCACATGGACGTGAAAGAAATCATCACCCACCTCGAAAACTTCGCGAACACCTGGAAGGGCTGGGGCGACTTCCTCGGCGGTCTCGTCAAGTTCTTCGGCACCGACGGCATCCTGGATTCCATCAATACGTGGAAGGGTGCTGGCAACGCACTTGAGGGCCTGTTCGGCTCCGCTGACAAGTAATTCTCGCATTCATCTTCACTGATCCTCTAAGGAGATACCCCATGGAAAACAACCAGTCTGACTTCATCGCCGGTTCCACTAAGGCTGCTGCTGGCCTGGACACCTTCTGGAACAACACCCTCGCTCCGCTGTTCGACCTGATGGCTCCGCTCGTCAAGTCCGCTGAGGGCCTCATCAAGCTGCTGAAGCTCCTCCCGTAGTAGGAGCCACGCTTCGCTAGAGATCTAGCGAGCACTCAAGGATCCCGCTGCTTGGCAGCGGGGTTTCTGCGTTTATTGGGGGATGGGGGTTTGGAGGGGAGCGTCGATAAGCGTTGCTCAGCGGGGTCGCGCATGCGCCGCTAAACTGGCGGGCATGGCGAACGATGATGACATGCCCTTGATCGATCTGACGGAAACTGAAGGCTACTACGTCGACGATTCAGACGAAGACGACCCGGTGCTGCTGCAGGCGGACGGCACCCCGATTCAGACGTGGCGCGAGAATTACCCGTACGACGAACGCATGACGCGCGACGAATACGAGAAGGTCAAGCGCGCGCTGCAGATCGAGCTGCTGAAGTGGCAGAACTGGACGAAGGACACGGGCCAGCGCCACATCATCATCTTTGAGGGGCGTGACGCGGCCGGCAAGGGCGGCACCATCAAGCGCTTCAACGAGCACCTGAATCCGCGTGGCGCGCGCACGGTGGCGCTGGAGAAGCCGTCGCCGCGCGAGTCCACCTCGTGGTACTTCCAGCGCTACATCGAGCACTTCCCGGCCGGCGGCGAGATCGTCTTCTTCGACCGCTCCTGGTACAACCGTTCTGGCGTGGAACGCGTGATGGGCTTCTGTACGGAGTCGCAGCACGCGGAGTTCCTGCGCGAGGTGCCGATGCTGGAGAACATGATCCTCGGCTCCGGCATCTCGCTAACCAAGTTCTGGTTCTCCGTCACGCGCAAGGAGCAGCGCACGCGATTTGCTATCCGCCAGGTCGACCCGGTGCGCCAGTGGAAGCTGTCGCCGATGGACCTCGCCTCGCTGGATAAGTGGGACGACTACACCCGCGCGAAGGAGGAGCAGTTCCGCTACACGGACACCGACGAGTCCCCGTGGGTGACCATCAAGTCCAACGACAAGAAGCGCGCCCGCGTCAATGCGATGCGCTACATTCTGTCCAAGTTCGAGTACACGAACAAGGATCACGACGTGGTGGGGGAGCCGGACCCGTTGATCGTCAAGCGCGGCCGCGACCAGATCGGGGACTAGTTCCTCGAGTCTTGGGTTTCTACCCTTGGCTAGATGTTGACCCTAGAACTTAGTTTCCCCAGGTGGGATTTCGGCGGCATCGTCGGATCACTCGGGAAACTAATTTTTGGGGTCAACATCTAGTTTTTGCCTTTTCTGTCCCCTTCTAGGCCCCGCGAAATTTAAGTCTGTTTGCCGTTGTGAGCCCCGCCCGCGGAGCCTAGTGTCGATGATGTGCTGATCAACGTCACCCGCCCCGCAGACAGCGTCGCCGTTTTGACCATCGACCGCGACGAGAAACGCAACGCACTCAGCGAAGAGTTGCTCGTCGAGCTCGCGGAAACGCTTGAGCGGGAGCTTATCGACGCCCCCTCGATCCTCCTCACCGGCGCCGGCTCCGCCTTCTCCGCTGGTGCAGATCTGTCCGCCGGAGACCCCGCCGCGATCTACCCGGCGCTGAAGCGCGTACTGGAGATCATTCGTGGCGCTGAGAAAGCCGTGGTGGCGTATGTGAACGGTCCGGCGATCGGCGCCGGTGCGATGCTCGCGGGGGCGTGCGATATCCGGGTTGTGGCGCCGTCGGCACGGTTTTCTATTCCCGTCGCCAGGATGGGTGTTCCTGTCACACCTGAGCTTGCCAGCGCGCTCGCGGATCTCGTCGGTGGCGCCCGCACCCGCACAATGCTGATGACGGGCATGCCCATCAACTCCGTCACTGCCGTCGACTGTGGTTTCGCCGCACTCCGCGGCACCTTCGACGACGCAGTCGAGGTGGCGAAAGTCTGCGCCGACGGCTCCCCAGCGACGATCGCGTCGATCAAGAACGCTTTCTTCGAGTAGTGGACTCACCGGGGTGTCGGCCACTTTCACGGAATTCCGTGCCAGGACGGCTAAGCGTTGTGGGCACACTGTGTTTTAGGCGTGTGAGTTGGGTGAACTTGGAGTTTCCAGTGAAGTTTCAGGGGTTGCGCAGGGAAAGGTGACGGTGACATAATTTTCTCTGCAACTGACTGCTCGCCCTTAACCAAGGCTGACAGTCGACTGTGATGCACCTCCGTTGACAACTCACCATAGAGGGCAGGCATGCGAAATTTTGCTGGGTCGCTTTCGAGGCGCCGTCACCGGTTCCTCGCCGCAGCCGTCATCCTGATCATGACGGTGGCTCTGCTCGCTGCACCCCCGACGGCGCAGCAAGCTCAAGCGCAAACGCAGACCGGTGGGGCCACGTCTGACGGGGTGAATTTTGGTGACTGCGACTTCCGTATCGGCACGGGTGCGGCTGAGCAGTGGGCGAACCAGATCTGCTGGCTGGACATGCGCGGTTTCGATCAAAACGGGAAGATCACCAAGCGAATCGGCCAGTACACCCTCACGGCTGATGTGACGGTAGAAAAGAACCGGTGGGCTGATAACGCCCGTCGAACTGCGACCTTCACTCCCCAGTCAGAGCAGGCATGGTCGGAGGCCGCCTTCGGCAAGAAGGGCTTCTTCGAAAAGGATCCGGCGTCCAATCAGCTCGACATCTTGAAGATGCGTTATGGCTGGGCTCGCATCAAGCTCAACAACATCAAGATCGTTGACGCTGCTGGCAACCCTGTACCGAACTCGAGGTTGATGCTTGCGGATGCGGAGGCGACCGGCTCCGGTGGTCCAGGCGAATGGATCAGTGCATCCGCGTCCAATGGCGTGACCAAACTCGACGCGATCAAGTCACCATTCAGTAACAATGGCACGTGCCAGGGCCGGTTCGGGCCGGGGAACGAGCCGGAGCACAGGAACTGGACTGGGCATGAGCCGATCCAGCGAGATTTCGTGTGCTGGGACAACAACGGATCCGGTAACCGTGGCATGTTCGTTGCGGCGATGGATGATCCGACGTGGGCCGAGATCAGCATCGGCGTGTACGACTCCGGTTTCCAGGCTATTGCCTTGGGGGTCGCGCTGGGGCGCGTCCAGTTCGCTAATGACGCAGGCCGGGTGAACGTGAAGTCTAATTTCGAGGAGCTCGCCGCCGGTAAGGCGAGTACTGCGGACTACACCGCTGTTCTGCGTGAGGGCACAAATGAGACTCCGATCGACATTCCGGCTGAAGGAGGTTATACCACCTTCATCCGCAAGCTCGGCGCCGGTGGTGTGCCAACGGATCAGCTTGTCTACCGCTCGAAAATGACCACTGACGGTGCGAATCCGTTCGACCGCTATGAGCCCGAGTGGACGTGCGTGGCCAAGACAGACGGTGCGCCGGTGGTGACAAGATTGCGCAGCGGATCTAAGGACGGCTTGGCGGTGACGAATAATCGGGAGACGGGCACAACCGAGATTGCAACGACGAACCAAGACAATCGCGAGATCAACTGCACTGTCAGTTGGGAATCGAAATATCAGCCGGCCACGTTAGAGCTGAGCAAGCATCTCGAAGGCACGGCGAAGGACTTCTCGGAGATGAACGACCGAAAGTTCATCATCAATTACAAGTGCGACGACCTCAATGGTTTTGAGAAGGCGTACCCGGGGCGCTTGAGCGGTTCCCGCACTTTCACCCGCGGCCAGTCAGAAACGGTCACAGGCCTGCCCGTGGGCGCGAATTGCACTGTGTGGGAGTCGTTCCAGAAGGGTGATAAACCGGTGCTGCCCGGCAAGACACTGAAGCTGGGCTGGGGAAGCAACGGCGCCTCAACGGCCACGAACTACAAGCAAGGCCAAAACGGTGCGAAGTCGGATCCGGCCCTGAACTTGAAGCTGGGTGCGACCAATAACGCTGCGGCGCACAATATCTACGATTTCAAGCCGGGCACGCTGCACTTGTCCAAGGAAATCCTCGGTGAGCCGGTCACTGAGGCAGTCGGCGGGGGCGCGGGATCGGTTCCGACTCCGACGTATAAGTTCAGGATCAAGTGTGACACGACGCAGTTCGACGTCGAAAAGCAATTGACGTTGGCTCGTCGCACTGATGCAAGCGGCAAGACTGTCGTCGACGGGACGATCGATATCACTGGCATTCCCACGGAACGCCCGTGCAGTGTCACGCCGTTGACTGACTTGAACACCGAGCAGCAAAACTACATTCACTTTGATAGCCGCGTGGTCACCGTGGGCAATGCCTCCACGAACCCGGTTGAACCCTCTGGTCCGCAGGGCAAGTCCTACGAATTCCGCTTGCCGGAGAACGCGCCTGAGACGACGATCGATTTCAAGACCACCTATAGCTACGTGAAGCGCGACCTTACCGTGCACAAATTGCTCGCTGGCGAAGGTGGTGCGAGTCAGGAGTTCGACGGCAAGGACTTCACTGTCAACTACCGTTGCGAGCGCAAGGGCGAATACGACCGTGACAAGCAGCTGTACATCCCGAATATCGCGCCTGTGGAAGGCTCCGTCACCGTCGGCCGCGGCAAGGACGCGGTGATTCCGGACCTCAAGGTCGGCGCTGAGTGCAAGGTGTGGGAAGACGAGTCCAAGCTTCCGCAGACAAGCCACATTGAGTTCGAGAAAGCAGTGGTCGCATCCAATAATGCACAGGACCAGACCACGGAGTTGACCAATGCCGATGCGGCGACCAAGCCCGTGCTGACGGTCCGTCCGACGGGCGATACCGAGCAGAACCTGGTCACCGTCACCAATACGTACAAGGCGAAACTGGGCACCGTCGACGTCAAGAAGGCCATCAACAACACTGCGCCGGGATTCACTCCGCCGAGCTCGTACGAGGTCAAGGTCCGCTGCGGCAAGCGCAACCTGTTCGAGGATGGGGCGGCGCGTCCATACGATCTCGTGGGCACCGTCAACGTCGCTGCGAACGGCACATCTACTGTCGTCGCTGACGATCCGAAGTTGAATGTGAACGGTGCGATGGCCGTCCCTTATGGCAATGAGTGCACCTTCGAGGAGACTCCGCCGACGTACCCGGCAGGGGTCGAATGGACCCTCAGCGGAACCGAGTCCGAAACGATCGAAGCGCCTTCCACGACGAAGACCATCACCAACACTTTCGCTCCGCGCGGCTCCGGCTTGACCATCTCGCAGGTGCTCCAGGGTGAGGAAGCGCTCGTTCCCGAAGGTGGAGTCGCATACCGCCTGACGTGTACCGGGGGTTCTCTCGCGGCGCCGATGACTCAGGAATTCACCCTGACCAGGGATAATCCGAGGAAGAAATTCGATGCGAACTTCGCGCCGTCGAAAAGCAATTGCGTGCTGGAACGCACATCGCCCGAAACGAACGAGCGAACCGTGAACGGCACGACCTTCCCCGTCACGAATACTGAGGGGTACCGCTTCGCGGTGGACAATGACCCGGTGCGCGAGCTGGGGCAGAGCGAGCGCTTCACTGTCGGCAACACGTCCGCGGTGATCGTGACGCAAAACTACGGGCTTCTCGACGCCCCCGTCACCGCCCACAAGCACATCACCTTCAAGGAAGCGTATCCCGGTGGACCGACGTACATTTCCGATCCGCGAAAGAGCGTCAAGCTGCACCGTGAGTTCCCCGTGACCCTGACGTGCACCGATCCGCTCAGCCGTGAGACCTTGCGCCTGGAGACCACCGTGTCCGTGAACAAAGACCCGCAAAGCGGTGTCAATGTTTACGACGGTGCTGCTGATATCAACGCGAATGTCCCTGTGGGGTCGACGTGCGAGGTGGAAGAGAAGTACACCACGACCGCGACCGGTATCAGCCTCGAACGCGATATTGCTGTGAACGGTAACGCGGTGCCGGGTGCGCGCGGCGACGCCGACAACACCGGAGCGGTGGGCGGCAGCTTTGCCGTCGGCCGCGATAAGAACGACCTTGTCTTCAATAACTCCTACACCCGTCGCACCACCGAGATGACGGTGAAGAAGATCGCCGACCTGCCTGGCTCCATTCGCGAGAAGGTTAGCGCCGAAGAGCTGCAGAGCAAGCTCCACGACCACACCATCACTATGGTGTGCCGCGACCCAGAGGCCCGGGACAGCGAGGGCAATGAGGTGCCGTTGTTCGAAGCGCCGAACGGCTCCATTCACGGTGAAGGCGAGCACACCTTCACTAATGTTCCGGTCGGATCTGATTGCGAGTTCACCGGCGATAATTTCGGATCCCTGAAACTTGAAGCGAATGGCTTGTCGGCGTACCTGCGCCCGCAGCACGTCAGCTGGAGCGCACTGGGTTCCGGTGGTGACGTGACTGCTGATAGCGAGCTCAAGAATGAAGTCGCGTCATCGCCACTGTTCACCAGCGTGGACGACGCGAAACGCAACGTGGTCGGCCTGGAAAACCACTACCGCTACGAGATGGCCCCTGTGACCCTGACCAAGGATGTGGTGGGCGAGCAGGCGGATATTGAGACGCTGACGAAGGATCAAACGAAGTTCAACTTCGCGATGTCGTGCCGCGCACTCGGTTACGAGTCCAGCACCATCGGCGGCCAGCGCAACTCGATCGGTTATGGCTACAACAACGACAGTGGCGAACCGTATGTCCTGCCGCGCACCGTGGTGTGGGGCACCGGCGAGGGCCGGTTCACCCGCCAAGAGGACCAGAACGGAATGCAGGTCTGGCGCTTCACATCAGATGAGGCTTATGTTCCGGCGGGGTCCGATTGCTCCTTCACCGAGCTCAGTCCTGAAGGGGTCGACCCGGTGCTGAGCTTTGAGCCGCGCGAGAAGGATGTGCAGAAGGCTGTCGCCGCCCCGGCGGCACCACCGGAGCAACCGGCGGCGACTGATCTGGCGTTCACCAACGATGTCGACCGCCGCACCGCGACCGTTCGCTTCGTCGCCTACGAGTCGGGCTATGTCGAGGGCGAGGCCAGCCCGTACACCGCCGAGGTCAAGTGCACCTTCGGCACTGAGACCAAGGCACACAGGACCTACACCGTCAACATCGAGCGTGGTGCTGTCTCGGTGGGCTCCTTGCCTACATCTGATCTTGCGCCCGCCGGTGGCGTGGAATTGGAGCTTCCCGCTGGCGGCGACTGCTCGATCGATTACGGTGATTCGCCTTCGCTGCAGGCCCGCCCAGTCATCGATGTCACCGGCATCGGCGACAGCAAGAACCGCCGCCCGTACACCCAGTTCGCGACCTGGACCGACGGCACCCGTGAGGGGCCGACCACGAGTTTGGCCGCGACGGACCTGGAGACCATCGGGGAGAAGAATTACGCCCATTCCTTCACCGTCCCGCAGTCCAGTGATGCTCAGACTGGCATCCGCCAGGTCATCGGTGTCGAGGCCTTCCACCCGCGCGCTCGCGTGGACGTGGAGGTGAACAAGACTGCCGCGGGCGGTGACAGTGCCAATGCGACCTTCAAGTTCAACCAGTCCTGCACCAGTAGTAACCAGGACTTCACGCTGAAAAACGGTGGTAAGCACATCATCGAAAATGTCTACGTGGGCAACAGCTGCCTGATCACGGAGTCTAATGACGGAGACGGCGAAATCTCATCGATCCTGGATGTCACCGGGCAGGGCTCCCGCATCTCCGACCTTGCCGTTTCAGAAGGCTCAGCTAGTGCCGGCGAAGAATCGGCGATCGTCCACCAGGACGTTCGTTTCACCGCGCTACCGGTGGCGGACGCGAGCGATTTCCGAATCCGCGATTCCCGCCTGTGGCGCCTGGATCTGCGGAACCGCTTCCCGTCGCTGAAGGTGACCAAGTCCATCGACGGCACTCCGCTCGGCGACGCCACCGGTGCTCTCACCGGCGTGACCCTTTTGCCCAGCGACGCGAAGTCCATGCGCGTGACCTACACCGCGAAAAATGACGGCGCCTTCCCGCTTTCGGGCATGACGCTTAACGACGCTTCCCTGGCCGGCCGCACCCTCACCCCCGTAAAGGACGGCGCTCAGGCCGGCGACCCAGTGACGGTGGGCGAGGACGGGACAATCCCGGCTGGAGTCTGCACTCCGCCTGCGACCCTTCCGGCAGGCGAGGAGTACGCATGCACCTTCGACGTGGACATTTCCGACAAGTCCTACGAAGAGGATTACCGCTATCCCGACGATGGTGGTGAAGCTCCAGTGACGGTCACCGCCACGATGGAGGGCGCCAACGGACAGAAGGTCACGGCCACCGATAGTCAGGGCGCACTGCGTCCGTCCGGCTTGCTGGGCTTCCTGCTGCCGGAAACCGGCATGCAGACTCTTGTCTGGTTCCTCATTCTCGGCCTGATCCTCTTCGGTATCGGCGCGTGGCGAGTCCTGCGCCGTGACGATGACGACGACGAAGACATTCACAACGGCAACGGTCCATCCGATGGAGGACCCGCACGTGGAGAGGAGGCCACGGTGCCTGCGCCGTAGATCAATGTGGCGGCGCCGCTACCGCGCTAGGTAGTCGCTCCGCCACGTGAACCCCCTGTCCACCCATCCGCGCGGTAGAGCAGTGAAGCGGTCTAGCAAGCCCGCCTCACGCGGGCACTGCCGCACCGCAACCGAGACACAATTCGAATCGCTGACACGTCACTACCTCGCAGGCGTGCGAGACACCCTCAAGCGCCGCGAACTACCACTTCATAGAGAGGAAGAACAATGTCCCGTCTCGCACACAAAACCCTGGCCATTGCAACGGCCGCAGCTATCTCCATCGCAGGCCCGGTCGGCGCGTCCATGACGCTCTCCCCGGTCGCCCAGGCACAGGAGCAGAACGCCCCCATCAACCTCGATGCGAAAACCACCCTGACCATCGCCAAGCAGGAGGGCGTTCCTGGCGACGCCACCCCAGCTAAGGAAGGGTTCAAGTTCAAAGCAGAGAAGATCACCACGAAGCCGCTGAACACCTCCGAGGGCTGGGCTGAAGTCCGCGACATCATGGCCAAGGGCGCCGAGAATGCCCCTGTGGACACCTCTTTCAATGCCGTGGAGAAGACCACCGACGCATCCGGCAAGGCTGTCTTCGACACCCTTGGTGTCGGCCTGTTCCGCATCACGGAGCTCCGTAACGGTAACTACACCGTTGCCCGCCCGTTCCTGGTCACCCTCCCGCTGACCCAGGATGGTGCGTACAATTACGAACCGACGGTGTCCCCGAAGAACCAGCTCATCGAGCCGACCAAGGAAGCGGATGACACGGGCGTGACCGTGGGCAAGAACATCCACTACACCATTGAGGCACCGGTTCCGGTAGCCGAGAAGACCGTCGAGGGCACCAACGATCTGACCAAGTTCACCATCACCGATAACCTCCCGGACGAGCTGAACTACGACTCGAACGCCGCAGTGAAGATCGGCAACGTCGGCACCGACGGCGCGTTCACCGAGGTGAGCAACGACATTGCCTCTGGCACTGATTACACCCTGACTGCTGAAGGCAAGCAGGTGAAGGTCGTGTTCACTGAGTCCGGACTGAAGAAGCTCCAGGAACTTCGTGATGAGAACCCGAACTTGAACGTGCAGCTCGCTTTCGATGCCAAGGTCGTGAAGATTCCGGCCGACGGCAAGATCGAGAACACCGCTCAGATCGGCACCCCGAACTCCGAAGAAGACATTGACACCAAGCCGAAGAACCCGAGTGAGGGTGATAACGAAGGCCCGAAGGTGACCCAGTTCGCCAACGTGGAGATCACCAAGACCGTCTCCGGCGGTGCTGAGGATGCCACCGGTAACGGCGCCCAGTTCCAGGTGTTCAAGTGCACCCAGGACGGCGATAAGTGGAAGGTCGAGGGCGAGTCCCTGCCGTTCACCAACGAGGAGGGCACCGAAGCTCTGACCGACAAGAACATCACCGCTGAAGGCGGCGCTGCCGGAACCAACGCGGTGGCTAAGGGCTTCGGCTTCCAGGTCGACCAGGGTGCCGAGTACTGCGCAGTGGAGACCAAGGCACCGGCCGGCTTCGTGGCCAACCCGGATCCGTTCCACCTGACGGTCACTCCGGCTGCGGAAAACACCCGTGCCGTGTACAAGGGCCAGATCGACAACGTGAAGGACAGCATCTGGGGCAACCTGCCTGCTACCGGTGAGCGCACCATGCTCATCCTGCTCGGCCTGGGTGCTCTGCTGTTCGCCAGCGGCGCCGCTTACCAGCTGAACCGCCGCAACGCCTAAGGGCATTGACGCCGCCGCAGGAGGTCTACTCCGCGGCGGCACCCCACACCACCCCCACCGAAATGGAACCCCGTTAGGGGTTCGTCGAGATCAGGAGACACACGTGAACGTCAAACGAAGTGCTGCGGGCGCACTTGCCGCCGTCGCCTTCACGGTCGGTGCGGCTGTCGCGCCAGTGGTGTCCCCTGCACTGCACCCGGTGCCTGCCTACGCGCAAGCGACGGCGGGGAATGTTTCAGTGAACCTCGTTGAGTCGGTGGGGAAAGAGTGGTTCGACAGGATCGGCGACCGCACAGTCACCCTCGAACGGGTCGCTGACGTCGACCCGAATGATCCCAAGCAGTTGAAGGACCTGGATATCCCGAAGCTGAAGAACGAGGACCCCGGGAAGTTCACGGAGGCTGCGTCGGGTCGCACCTCTGGGGGTTCGGTGACGCTCAATGCGGATCCGGGCGTGTACCTGCTCACCGTCGCCGACGATACAAACGTCACCGGGGACGACGCGGATCGTCGGGTGTTCTACTCGCCGATTGTCGTGGTGGTCCCCTCAGGCGGCGGAAGCCAGACCGTCACGCCGAAAGCTCAGGTGTTGGGCATCAAAGTGGACCCGTTGACCGCGTGCGAAACACCTCAGTGGAGTGAGGCGGCCGCGCCGGGAACGTATCTCGAGTACGACTTCACCGCATCTGTGCCGAACCTCAGCACAGATGGAACCATCGGTTCTTATTCTCTCGACGTGACTTTGTCCCCCGGCCACACTGTTCTGTGGGAAGCGGGGGACCCAGCGACGGAGCTCACCGCGGCTGGCCCGACCCGACCCAAGGTGCAGGCAGCGCCGCCCGCTGGTGGGGAAGGGGAAGTAAGGGTATTCACGGCCGTCGATAAGCGAAATGTTTTCGTGCTCGCTGCGGACCGAGCGAAGGAACCCGTGAACAAACTTGAAGCGCCCAAGGTGTTTGTGCGTGGCGCGGGGGAGACCCTTGAGCTCGAACTGAAGCGTGATTACACGCTGAAGAAATCCGGTGCTGATTCCGCGACCGTCACGCTGACCGACGGAGGGCTAAAGGAGCTTGCGCGACTGCGCGCCGCCGACGCTGGGACGCAGGTGGATGTGTGGATGCCGGTTCGTGCCAATGAGAAGGGGCCCTGGGGAGGCGGGCCCGTGCGCGACGTCGTGCTCGGCGATCTCGCGGCTACCGTGCGTCTGACCACCGACGGCATGGACCACAACCGCGCGCCCGTCACTGTCGAGCACGTGAATCACGTGAATGTGGTCAAACGTGAAGCCTGCTTCAAAGCGGGTGCATCTCCGTCCACGACCCCGACCGAGAAGTCGCCGTCGACTCCCGGTTCCGGTGACGGACCTACCTCCACAGTGACAACGACCGTCCAGGCTCCCGGAGGGTCAACCGTGGGCGAGCCAGGTGCGCCCGGCAGCGATTCGGGCAAGAAAGGCGAGTCCGGATCATCGAACGGATCGCAGGACACACCCCGAGGTCTCGCATCGACCGGTGCGGCAGTCATAGGAGTGTCCCTCGCCGGCGCCCTGTTCATTCTTCTAGGTCTGTTCATGCAGCGTCGACGCCGCGAAGAGGACGAGGAAAAGGAACTTAAACAGCGCGATTAGAACGCAGACAAGCATCAAGGATTCAACCTAGTGGGCACACCCAAATCTGAGCGACGGAAAAAGACGAACAATATCGTCTCCATCATCATCCTCATCCTTGGTGCGTTGCTGCTGCTCTATCCAGTCGCGTCGACCTTGTCGTACCAGTACCGAACCGTCAAGCAGAACGAGGCGTACGCAACGGATATCGAGGCTTTGGACGCCGGCGCGAAGGCCGAGCAATTACGCAAAGCCCACGAATACAACGACCGTCTCCTCGCGGCCGGACCGCATGCACGCGCGCCTATCGACGGCGACCCCGGCTTCGCCGACTACATGACTCAGCTGACCCTGCCGGAGCAGTACCACATCATGGCCCGCATCAGGGTGCCCGCGATCAATGTGGACCTGCCGGTGTACCACACCACCCAACCCAAGGTGCTTTACGACGGAGCCGGCCACATGTACGGCTCCACCCTCCCCGTTGGCGGGATGGGCACGAACGCGGTGATTTCCGCCCACACTGGCATGGTCAACGCCGCCATGTTCGACCAGCTGCCCATGCTCAAAGAGGGCGATGACATCTTCATCGAGGTCATGGGGGAGACGCTGCGCTACAAAATGACATCCCGTGAAGTAGTCAAACCTGACCGCTACGACGCTGTCACGTATGAGCCGAATCTCGACCAAGTCACCCTCATTACTTGCACTCCCTACGGCCTGAACACCGACCGTCTTCTAGTCCACGCCGTGCGCGTACCTCTCGAACCGGGGCAGGAGATCCCCGAAGCCGGCATCGGCTGGTCCTGGTGGATGATCGTGGTGGTACTTGTCGTTTTCATTGTGCTCCTCCTGATTTGGTGGAAGCGCCGCCGCGACCGGAAGCGTCGCCGTGCCCGCGAGGCTCGTCGAGGCGCCAAAATGACAGCCGGGGCCGACGAGGCCGCGCATGTTGAAAATATTTAAAGATTTGCGCAGGTGACAGTGCGCAAAATCGGGCGTTCGAACAGCCGCTGCTGGAATCGTTGTTGAACTGGCAAGTTTGAGATGCTATTCGAACGCTAAGCGGTTTTTCCGCCATTTTCGCAGCGTATGGGGCGCGATAAAGATGGTGTGTTGCCTGTGTTGTTCTTGTGATTAGTGTGACTCTCGCCTACAGTGAGGTCTAACCCTGAAGTACGGGTCGAGACTTGTCGCTTGGCTGCGCGGTCCATCACCTTGCTTTTGGGACTCTTTTCCTTTTCCTACTTCCCCAAGGAGAGAATCTATGAAGCGCTTCAACAAGACCGCGATTGCCATTGCGCTGTCCGGTGCCCTCGCACTCGGCGTTGCACCGACCGCAGACGCTCAGGAGGCTCCGGCTGCCACCGTCAACCATGAGGGTGCTACCTGGTACCTGCACAGCAACGGCCAGTTCTACGTCAACGACGCAGCACTCGTCTTCACCCCGGCCGACCAGATCAAGGACGATGCGAAGATCGGCCTCGATGCTGTTAACGCCGAGGGCGAAGAGGCTGCCCCGGCTGCTGACGAGCAGGGGCTGCCGCTGCCGGCCGAGATCACCATCGACGGCGCGACCTGGTACCTGCACAACGACAAGATCCACTACGTCAAGAATCGCGACCAGTGGAACACCCCGGTCGCCGAGATCGCTGAAGGCGACAAGATTGCCATCGGCGACATCGACGCTGCTGGCGAGATCGCAGGCGACCAGACCCAGGGCGACCCCAACCAGGGCGGCAACCAGGGTGACAACCCTCAGGGCGACAGCTCCTCGAGCGACACTGAGCTGACCCCGGGCCAGATCGCCGGCATCGTTGCTGGCGTGCTGGCTGGCACCCTGGTCATCGGTGGCGTCGTGTACAAGCTGGTCATGGACAAGAACGGCAAGCCGGTCTACGTGCCGGAAGACAAGGCTGGCAAGGAGCCGTCCGCCGAGGATAAGGCTGCTTCCGACAAGCTGATCTCCGAGAACGCTGACGAGATCAAGCGCCAGACCGCTACCGCCGAGAAGATGGGCGAAGAGGTTGTGAAGGTCGGGGGCGACGCTGCTGGCGCCGACTCCGAGCGTGGCGTCAACGCCGAGACCGGTAACAACACCATCGCGAAGGGCCTGGTTGGCCTGCTGATCGCATCCATCATGGGTGCTGCAATCTTCGCGTTCGGCCGTCGTCGCCTGGTCTAAGGCACTGGCTTAAACTCCCAATAGGCCTAAAACTCCCCATCCGCTGCTGGCAACTGGCCGGCGGCAGGTGGGGAGTTTTGTCGTTTGGATCCAGATTGCGTAGACCGAAGACCGACTACTTGGAATCCGACTCCGAACCGCTGCCTGCATCTGAGTCGGACTGGCCCTGCGGAGAAGACATGATCGCCTGGGACAGTTTCCGGAGCTGCTTGAGCTGCTTGGTGGTGGTGGCGTCGAGGGCGCGGTCTTCAGCTTCTCCGACGGCGGTGGCGAGCTGGGCCTGAGCCTTGGAACCCTTCTTGGTGGGGATGATGATCTGGCGGCGGCGGTCCTTGGGGTCGCGTTCGCGGGTGACCCAGCCGTGGGATTCGAGGGAGTCGACGAGGCGCACCATGTCGGAGGCGTCGATAGCGAGGAGCTCAGAGAGCTGGGTCTGGCTCGCGGCGTGCTCGAGGGTGCAGGTGAGGACCCAGAATTCGCGCATGGTGGTGCCCAGCTTGGACAGGGCTTTTTCGACCTCGTCTTTGGTGGCGCGGCGGACGCGCTCGATCTGGAACGAGGGGGATTGGGTTAGCGCGGTGGGGTGTTCCAAGGATTCAGCCATGGGCATCAATGTATCAGCCGTGGGGGAATCCTATGGTTGGGTGTTAGTGAAGGTTTGATGCCCCATGCGCAGTCTGCGGGGTGAGCTGGGGCAAAGGGGGATAATTGGGAGCGTCAACTACTCCGTCGGCAGTCCGGCATTCACCCACGCTTGGGTGCCGCCTTCAACATTGATGGCTTCAGTGCCACGGACAGTCTCGAGGAACTGGGAAGCTTCGGCGGAGCGGCCGCCGGATTTGCAGATGACGTAGATGGGCTGCTCGTAATCGATCTTCTCGGAAAGAGCTGCGAAGTTGGACAGGGGAAGGTTCACAGCGTTCTTTGCGTGGACTTCGGAGAATTCGTCGGGCTCGCGGACGTCGATAAGCTGGGCGTTTTCGGGCACTTCGTTGACCTGTACTGACTTCATGGCGCCAGTCTAGATGAACTATTGTTTTTGCTATGGCTGGCGACGACGCACGCGGGTACACACCGCGGACAACACCGCAGGTGCCGCGCTCGACGCGCGACGCTTATCGACGTCCCCCCGCCCCGCGCCCCGCCGGCCCGCCGCGCCGGTTCAAACGGCAGCCGCCGTGGGTATACAAAATGCGCCGCACGGTGGCCGTGCTGCTGATGATCGTGCTCGTCGTGGGGTTCATCCGCGCCTGCGTGCCCAGCGAACACGACCGCGAGATGAAGGCGTGGAAGGAGCAGGCGAACCAGGCGGTGGAGCAACCCCTGGATGTCGGTGAGGCGGACATCCCGCCGTCGCGCCCAGTGGAGATGCGCATCCCCGGCCTGGACCTCACGGCCCCCTTCGAGGAGGGCGACTGCCGTTTCAAAGACGGCGCGATCGACCCCGACACGTTGAGCGAGGCCTGCGCGTTCACCGCCAAGGACAAGCCGTACGTCCTGCCCGGCACCACGAGCGAGGACATCGTTGTCATCTCCGGTCACGCGGCCGCCGGCGTACCGGCCGTCTTCGACAAGCTTTACGACGTCAAAGAACAGCGCCACACCGTCAAAACCGGCGATGTCATGTACCTGAAAACCCAGGAATCGGGCGACCGCTGGCTCAAATACCAGGCCACCGACCTGCACGAGCCCGACAAGAAAGGCCTGTCCCAGTCCGCCGAGATCTGGGGCAACGTCCCCATGCCCGGTCGCCTTTTGACCATCTCCTGCATCCAGCCCGCCAACCCCTTCGAAGACGCCGTGCGCAACGCCGTCATCGGGTGGCAGCTGCAGGGGGTTGTGGATCAGCCGGAGTAGGGCAACAGCAACGCCCCGGGGGATCGCTGGGCGCGACGGTTGGCCACACGATTCAGACCGTGAGCAATTTATACCGTGTCCTCGCGTGAGCGAGCGCCTGTGTTTGGGCCTAAAACGGGGGTGCTTTGGGCCCACATTCCGAAAATGTAATCTAACTCACAACTCATTTTGTATCACGCGCTTGTCACATTCTATTTCGCGGGGGGGGGGGCAAATCCCCAGCTTGTATATACAGCGAACGCACAGAATGGGCGTGAACCTATATTTCTTCACTTTCAGCTCCTAATACTCCCGTTTTACTGAATTTTTTAAGGCATTTTCAGGTTGCTTGCCATCGAACCTGCGCCTTTAATCAGGGGTATCCGCAGGCTGCAGGGCCTTTCAAATTGGCAACTCGGCCCAGCGGTTCGAGCCCCAATCCCCTTTGAAAGGAACTCCAATGGCCAACGCCATCAAGAAGACCGCAGCTATTGCGCTGGCTGCGGGACTGTCTTTCGCCGGCTCTGCTGGCTTCGCTGCACAGGATGCATTTGCGCAGGACCCTGCGACCCCTGTTGTTCATGAGCAGGGATCCAACTTCTCGCTGACCGTCCAGAAGCGTGAAGGTGCATGGAAGCAGAACGACAACTACGAGGGTGGCGAACTTGCAACACCTCCGGGCGAGGCGCTCGCAGCTGGGTTCAAGTTCAAGATCGAGCAGGTAACCCCGGCCGCCGATGACATCAACAATGCTTCCAAGGCGACACCGGTTCAGGGTGGCGCCACTAAGGAAGGCGAAACCGACGCGTCCGGTTCCATCAAGTTCGATAACCTCCCTGAGGGCGTGTACCGCGTAACGGAGACTGGCGTTCCGGAAGGCAGCAACTATGTTCCTGGCCCGGCTTTCTTGGTTACTGTCCCGGTAACCAAGAAGGACGGCACCGGAGTCATCAATGACGTCGTTGTCTACCCGAAGAACACCGAGACCACCGTTGAGAAGTCCGTCAAGGATGCTGATAAGAACTCGGGCGACACCGTCGAGTACACCATTAGCGCAAATGCCCCGGTCGTGCCGGAGGGCAATGTTCTGACCTCTTTTGAGGTGCAGGATGCGTTCAAGAAGAGCGAGCTCACTGGCGTCAAGGTCACCAAGGTTGAGGTTGACGGCGTTGCTCTGGACGCTTCTTCCGACTACAAGGTTGTTGATGGCGAGATCACCGATGGCCCGGCTGATGCTGACACGACCAAGACTGTCGAGTTCACCGAAGCAGGCCTGCAGAAGATCAGTAAGCAGCAGGGCGCCAAGGTCAAGGTCTACCTCACCGCAACTCTGGAGCAGGTTGGCGACGGCGAGGTTGTGAACAACGCTCGCACCATCGTTCGTGGTCCGAACTCCAAGTCGACTGATGAGCCGAAGGAAACCCCGTGGGACGAGGTTAAGACCTACCTCGGCAAGCTGCGTCTGCTGAAGACCGATGGTGGCGAGCAGAAGCTTGCTGGCGCCACCTTCGACCTGTTCCGCTGTGATGCTGATGGCAACAAGCAGGGCGATGCCATTGAGACCGGTGTTGTTTCCGGTCAGGACGGTCTGGTCAACTTCAACAAGTCTCTCCACGTTACCGACTACGAAGACGACGCTGAGGTAGCAGAAGTCACCAAGCGTTACTGCGCAGTCGAGACCAAGGCGCCGGAGGGCTACCAGAAGCTGAGCAAGCCGATCGTCATTGAGTTCACTCGTGCAGACCGCACTGAGAACCTGACCGTCGGCGACGTTACTTACGAGAAGGTCCAGAAGACCGAGACCGTCGTCAACACCAAGCCGCTGCTGCCGTCCACCGGTGGCATGGGTATCTTGATCGTCGCCCTTGCTGGCCTCGCGATCATCGGTGGCGGTGCTTACGCAGCACGCCGCAACTCCCAGTCCGCGTAAGTGGATAACTCCACAGTGCTAGCTAGCACTGCTGGGTAGGGGCACCAGGGGCTAGACCGGCCCTGGGTGACAACGCCTGCCGGCGGGAAGGCGTAAAATTCCCGCCCCAGTTTTCAATAAGTAGGCCCGTAAGTAACCGGGCCACGTTCGAGAGGATCGCGCAGTGACCACGGTGGCATCAGCGAAGCACCGGCGACAGCCGCAGCCACGGCAGAAGTCTGTGTTCCAGCGTGTTGTCCTGCCGGTCCTCATCATTTTGGTCGGTATTGCCGTGCTCATGTACCCGGTCGTTGCCACGCAGGTGAACAACCGAGTCCAAGAGCAAGCAGCAAAGCAGTACGAAGATGATTTGTCCGCCATGACATCTGAGCAGGTGAACACGGCATACGAAGCGGCACTCACGTACAACCGGTCGCACACGGACGGGCCGATTCTTGACCCGTGGCTTGCGCGCATCAGCGAGGACAACGCCGAATACAAACTGTACGAAAGCCATCTCTCAGGTGTTGCTGCAATGTCGCAGCTAGTGATTCCATCGATTGATGTGCGCCTGCCGGTTTACCACGGCACGCGCGAGGACACCCTGCAGAAAGGGCTCGGGCACCTGTACGGATCCGCGCTGCCGACAGGCGGGGAGGGCTTCCACTCCGTCATTACCGGGCACACAGGACTGACCACAGCAACGCTTTTCGACGACCTTGTCGACGTCAAGGAAGGCGATGCCATCTACATCTCCACCTTCGGCAAGAGGATGAAGTACGAGGTGTACGACATCGAAGTGGTCCTTCCTGACCAGACCGAGAGTTTGGCCGCTCAGGAGGGGAAGGACCTTCTCACCCTGATCACGTGTACGCCGTACGGGATCAACACCCACCGCCTGCTGGTTCACGCGGAGCGCGTGCCGATGGATCCGGATGAAGGAGGCGTTCTCGATGAATCGACCTCCACGATTCAGTGGTGGATGTGGTTGCTCGGAGGCCTGTCCCTGCTGATCCTCCTGGCGCTCATCTGGTGGGTCCTGCGTGAACGGAAGAAAGACCAGAAGGAAGCTGAAGCGGCGGAAAACGCAGCAGATGCAGCAGAAGAGGAGCTCGCAGACAATGCGTAAGAGTTACAGGTTCGCAGCACTGGTCGCCGCATCGTTGATGCTCGGCTCCAGCTTTAGTGCTGGTCTCGCGGACGCAAAGGTCATCAGTGGCAACGACTCGAGGTTGGCTGCGGAGGACGTCGATACGCAACGCCTCATGACTCTTACTGTGCGTAAGGTACAGAAGAACCCATACGACGAAGTCCCCGCGGGCCAGAAACCCGCCGCTATCGCTGGCGCTGAGTTCACCCTGTCACGCGTGAACGGAGTCGACGTGACCACCAGTGCTGGGCGCAAGGAAGCGAAAGAATTCACACTTGAGAAAGCGCGCGAGAACGGCCTGACTCAAGTGGC
This sequence comes from Corynebacterium sp. 20-84, assembly GCF_053479455.1. Classification (NCBI taxonomy): domain Bacteria; kingdom Bacillati; phylum Actinomycetota; class Actinomycetes; order Mycobacteriales; family Corynebacteriaceae; genus Corynebacterium; species Corynebacterium sp. 20-84. The sequence continues at coordinate 99,253 of NZ_JBRBCB010000009.1, read as the reverse complement.
GAAACAGACCACTGATAAGCAAGGCGTCGCTGAATTTACCGACCTGAAGCCAGGGCTGTACCTCCTCGAGGAATCTGCTCCAAACGGCGATTACGACTACCACTTGTCCAGCCCCAAGTTGATCATTATGCCGCTTGGCAATGTGACCGGAGAGGAATTCGATTACGAGAACGTCATCGTGACTAAGCCGGATAATCAGGTGCCACCGCCGGACACACCGCCGACGACATCAACAACGTCGACGACGACTACCACGACGACGTCGCCCAATACGCCTCCGCCCCCGGGTGGAAACCCGCCCCCGACGACAACGTCGGTGCCACCGGAGACCACCTCTGCCACTCCGCCGCCGGGGGACACTCCGGCCGATGGGGGCTCACGCTCACCGTTGGCATCTACTGGTGCCAACGTCCTCTGGGCGCTCGGGTTGGGCGGACTTTTGATCATCGCCGGATTCTTCCTGGCGCGACGCAACAACGGAAAACAGACGCAGTAAACGGAACGGATAGAGAAAGAGAACACAATGCGAAACTTTTTCAAGCCGACGACACGGGGCGACAGCACTCGCTCCCGCCGGCCGCTGCGCGGTGTTGCTGCTGCCGTTGCGTCCGTTGCTCTCGTTGCGGGGCTCGGCTCGTACCCAGGAGATGCTGTCGCGCAGGAGACCACCACCTCGACCACTACTGAAGTAACTGCGACGGAAACAACGTCTGAGCAGGTCACACCGACACCTAAGGTTATGACCTCTCAGCCGGTGACCGTTGATCGTTCCGGTAACGTCGACCACATCGTCGTCGACGATACTGACGTCAATGTGTGGGACAGTGGCCGAAAAGCCTCGGACGAAGACATCATTGCGCTGAAGCGGACTGGTGGCGGCACTATTGAGGAGATCATCAAGATCGTTGCTGACGGCAAGGTTCTCGATCCGCAAAACTACGGGTTTGTCAACGATGAAAATGGCGGTTATATCGCCGTCGACCTGGATGGGTTGAACGTCACCCCGCCCATGCACATCGAATACGACGTTCGTACTACTAAGTCCGCTGACTACGACGTCGCCGAAAGCGGCGAGGTACCGACCGCTCGGGAGCTCTCCGCATCCGGCTTTGGCAAGACGGAGAACGCCGGGGCGACCGTGGACCCTGATGGTGTGGGGACGGTCCGCGCGGCCCCGCCTGGGGACATTTATGAGCTTCCGGGCTGGAAGGACCAGGAACTCAACGTTTCAAAACCATCCCTGACCACTGTCAACAACAACCCCGAACTCAAGTTCACGGTGAACGAGTCTGGCGATTGGCAGATGACTCGATTCGCAATCAAAAAAGACCAAAATTCGTCGAATACGAGACCGATTACCGGGCCTGTACGAGTGCGAGTCATTCGCAACGGCAAGACTGTAGTCGACCGAAAGATCGAAGAATTGAATGAATACACGTGGGGAAACAACGGTGCGCCCCACAATGTCTCCAACAACACGGAATTTCAGCTCGTGCCGACAACCACGGATCTGTATTTCAAAGGCGGAGACACCATTATTCTCAACCCACAAGGTCCGCCGAATGGTACCTACCAAGTCCAATTGTGGGGCAGAACGGGTGAGACGAAGCCTGGGTGCGGTAGCGAAAGCGCGATTCAGACGCCTTTGCCACCGCGTGAGATTTCTGAGGCCGAAAAAGCTAGTGGCACCCGAAAATTTGTTTCCACCTCTGAAGACGCATCTGGCGGCACCGGTGATCGTGGGAAGATGGTTCGCACAGTTCTGAATCTCCAAGATCAAGGTTTGGGATCTTTTCGACAATTGGGCAAAAGTAACTGGATATACAATGCTCTCGCATACAACCCGGACGACAATTGGCTTTACGCTGTCAGTCAGTTTCGCGGGGACCAGCCAGGTTGCTATCCGTCGGCGCACCTACTCCAAATTGATCCGACTAACGGATCGGTTCGTAACCTCGGTCCTCTGACGGGTGTCACGCTTCCAAGGGAATCGGAAACTAGGAATAACGATCGTGATCTGCTCAACAGCGGCGTGATTCATAACGGCACTCTCTACGTGTCTAACTCAGCTACGTCGGGAACCCGCCAAATGTACAAAATCCCTCTGCCTGGATCGGCCGGTTTCCAGACGGGTCTTCCGAGCATTGAGAAGATGACATTCAATGGAAGCCCGACGTTGGCGCGCTCCGAAGACTACGCGCAGATCCGCGCCGATGAGAAATACGCATGGGGATTGGTCAGTAAATACGCTTTCGACCCAGCGTGGAAATTGGATGGCGCGAAGGATATCGTCATGGAGAGAATCAATCTCGAGACGGGTGAAACTGCTTATTACATCATCAAAGGCGCAAGAGCTACCGCAGTCAATGGCCAGAAGCTTGAACAGCAGACAACCTGGGGTAAAGCATGGACCTACGGAAACGGAAACTTAGGCTTCGGTGTTGGCGGCCAATCGAGTGCAGGCTACTCTACGGTGCAAATCAGCATCGTTAATCCCGACAACCCGGTCATCAGGGTAGAGCAGCTCCTACCCAAAGCGCCATTTTCTTACAATACTGACGCGGCAAGTGACGGTCTCCGAAATCCGGTGCCGAAGAGCGACTTGAAGATCACAAAGAAAACGATCACCCCGGACGATCCGGATTGGGCGCAGCTGAGCCAATTGCGAGACTTCAACGAATATTCCACTTATTGGAAAGTCGTGATGAAAAACGGCAACTCGTTCAACTCCGGTAGCACGCTCCGAGAGTACTTGCCCGCCACCTATGATCCTGACTCTTTCCAGCTGGTGGGAACATCTGCCTCACCGGGACAAAGCCAGGAGATTTATAACCCAAAGAATTACAGCAGAAATGACAATGGCTCTGTTTTTCAGATTGGTATGCCGGTGATGCCGGCCAACTCGACCCTGACCACGTACTGGCGAGCGAAGGCTTACACGCCCAACGCATTTGATCCAAATAGGCAATTTGCGGCACAAGGGTGTGCTTCAAACGGCGTGGAGTTGATCAACAATGACGAAGAGGGAAACCCTGGCGACAACAGTTCGGAAGCGGGTTGTCCTCTTGATTTCGGGATCAATAAGGTCGACGCCTCCGGTGGAAAGACTCCACTGACCGGCGCCGAATTCGTTCTTTTCAACGTGGGGTCAGAAACGGGCGAGGTTGCTCCTGCGGGAGAAAATGACCTTGACCGCGGTACATGGGAAAACAATAAAAAGGTTATTCAGCTAGCTGAAGGGACTGGGAATGCGAAGGGCACGTACAAGCCAGTCAAGCAGCTCGAGCCAGGAACTCCGTACCGTCTCTACGAAACTAGGTCACCGCTAGGCGCGGACGGACGTCGATACAGATTGCTGCTCGCACCGGTTGTTTTCCGTGTGAAGGCAGAGCAGGGCCCGAAGTACTCTTTAGAGTTTTACGACGAGGAGAAAAAGACTTGGTCCGCCAATACACCAGTCGAGGTAGCTGGCATCGACATCGTTGGAAACAAGGTCACCATGAGCGTAGCCAACGTCCTCCAAGGCGACCTCCCCAAGACCGGCGGCCGCGGCGTGGGCGTAACCACGGCGATAGGGCTGTTGATCGCGGCGGCTGGTGCGCTAATGGCCAATAACCGCCGACGCGTCTAGACGTTCGACTGAAACCGGGTGTTCACGGGTAAACCGTGGGGCCCGGTTTTGCTTTGTGCGGAGTGCAGCGCCGGGTAGTGATCTAGTGCTGCACGCACAGCAACGCCCCGGGGCGCACCGGTGGTTGAGGGTGCGCGCGGGGCGTCGTCGATAAGCGGGAAAGCTTTAGTTCTCGGTCTTGGCGTCCTTGGTCTCTTCGAGGTTCTCGCGGGAGTTCTCCTCGCCCTGGGCGTTGAAGTTCTTCAGGGAGTCCTCGAGGATCTTCTCGGCCTCGGCCTTGTCGCCCCAGCCCGAACCGGAGACTTCCTTGTTGGGCTCGAGGTCCTTGTAGTGGACGAAGAAGTGCTCGATCTCGTCTTTGACGAAGTCGGAAACATCGTCGATGTCCTGGTAGGACTCGTAGCGGACGTCATCGAGGACGCAGAGGAGCTTGTCGTCGCCGCCGGCCTCATCGGTCATCTTGAACACTCCGATCGGGCGAGCAATGACCGTCACGCCCGGGAAGACCGGCTCCGGGGTGATCACGAGGGCGTCCAGCGGGTCGCCATCGTCAGCGAGCGTGTTGTCGATGAAGCCGTAATCCGCCGGGTACGCCATCGGCGTGAACAGGTAACGGTCCAGGAAGACGCGGCCGGACTCGTGGTCGACCTCGTACTTGTTGCGGGAACCCTTCGGGATCTCAATGATGACCTCAATAGCCATGTGGCGCTCCTTTTCTGTAGCGGTGTCAGTCTGGGCACCATCGTAGCCTGCGGGCTGGGGCGGTGGGTTCGCCTGGGGTTTCGGGGCGGTTTCTGGGGGTTGCGGGGTGGTTTCGGGTCTGCCCGCTTGGTCCGGTTAGTCCCGTTTGAATTTCGAATCCCACCAGAAACTGAAGCGTCCTGGTTTTCGTTCCGCTTATTTAACGCCCAGCGTTTGAGCGCCTGATCGTTGATAGTAGGCGTCCTCCATCTCCTGTGGAGTGATATATCCCAGGGATTGATGAAGTCGCTGGTTGTTCCACCAATGCACCCAGCGAAGGGTGGCGATCTCGACTTCACCGACCGATGCCCACGGCCGGTGGGGATAAATCAGCTCTGTTTTGTAGAGCCCGTTGACCGTTTCAGCCAACGCGTTGTCATAGGAGTCGCCAACGGTGCCGACAGACGGATCGATACCCGCCTGGGCGAGCGCTTCACCGTAACGGATCGACACATACTGCGAGCCGCGGTCACTGTGGTGGACAAGCCCTTCTGAACGAAGATCACCAGCGTGATACAGGGCGTGCTCAAAGGCCTCTAACGGCAGTTCATCGGTACGCATGCTCGCCCGAGTCGCCACACCGACGATCTTCCTGGAGTACACATCGGTGATAAACGCGGTGTAGGCAAAACCAGACAAGGTGCGCACATAGGTGATGTCAGCGACCCACAACCGGTGCGGCGCGGGGGCAGTGAAGTCACGGTTGACCAGGTCAGGGCGGCAATCCGGCACGTTGGCCCGAAGCGTTGTCATCGGTGTGCGGCCACGCCTGCGGCCGTGAATACCAGCTTGCTTCATCATACGTGCGGTCTGATCACGACCGATGTTCCAGCCGGCGCGCTGCATAGCCTTCCACATCTTGCGGACCCCGTAGACGCTGAAGTTGTCCTCGTAGACCCTCACCAATTCAGGAATGAGCAGCGCATCCGACAAACTCCTCGCCGACGGCGCGCGTGTTTTCGCTGCTCGGTAGCCACGAGAGGTGATGAACCCACATTCTGTCTCTTTCAATGTGCGACAGATAGCCTCGACCCCGAAGCGATCGCGATACGCATCGATGTATTCGATCATCTTCTGGTGGGACGGTCGAGTTCCGCCGCGAAAAAAGCTGACGCGGTTTTCAAGATCTCATTAGCCCTGCGTAGCTCCTTAATCTCTTTCCGGAGCCGCTTCAGCTCGTCAGCCGTTGACTCGCCGGCGCCAACCTCAACATCGGACGAGACCATATTCGGCTTCAACCAATCGTTAAGCGTGTGCGCTGGAATGCCGAGCTTTTCACCGATCTCTACGGCTGCACCCCATTTCGAGCACCCTTCGAGCTCAACGAGGTCCTCAGCCAAACGCACTGCCTTGGCCTTGAACTCGTCACTGTACTTCCTTGGCATGATTCCAATCCTTCTCTAGAAATGATCGGAACTAAACCCAGGACACTTCAAACATGTGCAACATTTCACCTGCGGTTTTGCAAGGCGGTTCCAAACGCGACTAACCGGGGGTGGAGCAAGCAGCCGGGCGGAGGGGGTCCAACACCGGGGAGGCGTGTACGATACGTACACAAGGGGGCGGGGATGTGAAGAATGTTGAACTGAAATGGACCGATTCGGAGGACGGACGAAAATTTGTCGTCACGTCGTGGGATATGACGGTGAAAGAAGCCCGCACATTCAAGGCGAGAATATAGGGGGAAGCGAACAGCTATGCACAGCGAGGATGTTTCGAAGTTGCGCGATTTCTACGACAACACCGACACCTCAGAGTTTGTCGAGCGTGCGACGCCGGCAGATTTCGGTGACCGGTCAGGTGCGGACGCGATGAGTGCTTTCACTGTGCGTCTGCCCACGGCGGTGCTGGAGGCGGTGCGCGAGATTGCGCGCGAGGAAAACGTGGCTACCGGCGTCGTGCTCCGACGCTTCATCGAAGCGGGGGTTGCCGAGACGGTTGCCGATGACGCGGTCATCCGAGTCCGGGATGTACGCAGTCTGATTGCCGGTGCCCGGGGAGCTTAGCGGTGTTTCCCGTGCGAGATATTCTTTTGCGAGGTGTCCGCTTGACGTATGCGAGAAAAGATTCGCTCTTGGGAGGTCGAATCCCAGTGCGCTCGTAAAAGTTTTGTGGAAGTGGCTCGCCAGTCTGCTCGCTAGCTTTGACCGCAAGTTTGGCCCACTCCCGTCGTCTATCTTCCTTGGTCATTTTCGAAGTCATCGTCGTCCCTCCTCTCTCTGCCACCATTATCCCCGCTGATTTCCTTGATGGAGTTCTCCGAAACGGTGACCAGGCACGATCAGAAACAATGATTGATCATTATTCCTGATTGCCGATTGTGGCTCGTTGGCGAAGGTGTCTTGAATCGCCCAAGGTACCCTTAACCCTGATGAGTAAACGAGTGTGGACGTGGGCCGTGGGCGCCGTGGCGGTAGTGGCTGTCGCGGGTGCCGCGGGCACCGGCGTGATGGTGCAAAAAGAGCTGGGTGAGCTGAACCATGCGCCGGCGTACGCGATGGAGGAGCCGGAACCGCTGGCGGTGGAGCCGGCGTCGGCGGAACCGATCGACGAAGCGAAGCTGAAAGAAGCGCTCGGGGCGCAGGCGGCGAATCCGGCGTTCGGGAAATTGCACGTGCGGGTGAGCAACGGCACGACGGGGGCGACGGTCTTCGAGCAGGCAGCGGGCGATCCGTTGCAGCCGGCGAGTTCGACGAAGTTGCTCACCGCGGCGGCCGCGCTGTACACGCTCGAGCCGGACGCGACGCTGAAAACCGAGGTCGTGCGAAAAGGCGACGCGGTGACCATCAAAGCCGCGGGGGATGTGTGGCTGACGCCGTCGCTTATCGACGACCTCGCCGCCCAAGTCGGCGATGCCTCCGCCGTGCACATCGACACGTCGGTGTGGCCTGAAGAGACCCAGATGCCGGGCTGGGATCCGCTGGATATTGACGGCGGGTTCATCGCCCCCATGGAACCCGCGATGATCAACGGCGCGCGTCTCGGCGGTGAGCCCAGCGGCGATGTGCCGCGTTCGCACACCCCGGCGTTGGACGTGGCGCAGGCACTCGCAGACAAGGTCGGTGCGCAGACCGTCGGTTTCGGGCCCGCGCCGGAAGACGGCGAGGTCGTTGCCAGCGTCGAGTCGCCACCGCTGACCGAGCGTATGCGCGAGATGGTCAAGGAATCTGACAATGTCATGGCGGAAGCCATCGGCCGTGAGGTCGCGCGCGCCCGCGGCGGCACATCGCCGCAGTCCACGCTGGATACGCTCACCGAGCACGGCTTCGACATCAGCGGAGTGACATTGGCGGACAGCAGCGGGCTGTCGCGCTTCGACCTCATCCCGCCGCGCCTTCTCGACGACATCATGCTCCGCGCCACCTCCACCGACGAGCTCCGCGACCTGCTGCCCACGCTGGCGATCGCGGGCGGCGACGGCACGCTTTATGACCGATACGGTGATCTCCCCGGCAAGGCCTGGGTCCGCGCGAAGACGGGCACGCTGACGGGGACGTCGGCGCTCGTCGGCACGGTCACGTCCGAGGTCGGCAACGTCTACACCTTCGCCATGATCAGCAACGACAGCGATATCCTCACCGCGCGCCGCCTCATGGACGAATTCACGTCGACGCTCCGCCAGTACTAGTGCCCATGTCGCACGCTCCGTTCTGGCCGCGCCAGTCACCGCATTTTCTCGCTTGTCGACGCGCCGTCCGCCCCTTCACTTCCCCCGCCCTCATCGGACTCTCCGGCGGCCCCGACTCACTGGCTCTCGTCGCCGCAGCTGCCGCTGAGGGCAAAGACGTCCGCGCTCTCGTTGTTGACCACGGTCTGCAGCCGGGCTCAGCTGATGTGGCCGCCCGCGCTGTCGCCCACGCTTCTAGTCTCGGCGTTCCTGTCGATATCGTCCGCGTGTCCGTCGGCGCCGCGCCGGGTGAGAGCGTCGAGGCCGCTGCGCGCACTGCCCGCTACGCCGCGCTTTCAGGCGCCGCCAGCGATGACAGCCGCGATATCTGGGTCGCCCACACCCTCGACGACCAGGCCGAAACACTCCTGCTCGGTGCCTTGCGCGGCAACCCCGCCGGCATGGCGCCGGTCTCTGCCTTAGACGCCGGCCCGCGCCTCGTCCGACCCTTTCTGTCCGTCCGCCGCGCAGATACCGTCGGCGCCTGCGACGAGCTCGGCCTGGACCCCTGGCACGACCCGATGAATGATGATCCCGCCTACCGCCGCGTTGCCGTGCGCACGTCAGTCATTCCGGGGCTGAGTGATCTCATCGGCGGCGATGCCGTGCCCGCGCTCGCCCGCGCTGCTGAGCGCGTCGCCGCAGATCAGGCTCTCCTCGCGTCATTAGCTGACCTGAGTCCGACTAACGACTGCGCGGTCTTAGCCGCCGATCCCGCACCTGTCCGCCAGCGCCGGATTCTCGCCTGGCTGCGCAGTGAAGGGCAGAGTGCCACCGGCTCCCAGCTCGCGGATATTGAGCGCCTCTGCACCGACTGGCACGGCCAGGGCCCGGTGACGATCGGCGGTGGCCACAGCGTTGCCCGCATCGACGGTAGGCTCACGCTGACCTAGAGCAGGGGTGCGGAGCAGGTACTTTTCTGGATCGATTTCGGGCGATCATTCGTGAACGCCGAGGCTTAAACCGTACTGAAAATGGTACGGTTTAAGTATGTGGAGAGATGGCTCTGGTACATACCGCGAAGCGCTGCGTTACGCAGCCGGGGAGAATCACGGTTACCTCACACCGGAACTGGCTGAGCACTATGGAGTGCCGAAAGTCGAATTAAGGAAGCTTGCAAGCCGGGGGGCCTTCGTGAAAATCGCGCGTGGCGTCTATAGGGACCCGTTTTTCCCGGCAGGAGAGCATGATCAGCTCAGGGAGCTGTTGCTCATGGTTGGGGAGGGGGCGTACTTGGCGGGAGACTCCGTGTTGGCCCTGCTTGAGTTGGCTGACGTGAATCCGCAGAAAGTCACTATTGCTTCCCCTCGCCGTCACCAGCGTGAGTTTCCAGCTGTGCTGGACGTGATTAAAGCCCAGCCTGGCGACGAGCCGCGCTTGTACCACGGCTTGCTCTGTCAGTCGGTGGCCCAGGCGATCAGACTTTCCGCGCCCGGATTAATGCGCGAGCGCGTTGAAGAAGCAATCTTTGATGCCCGGGAAAACGGCTATCTTCTACGTAGAGAGCATAACGCGCTTCTTGAGGAATTTGCTCATGTCTAAAGGTGTGAAGAAGTACGAGAACCCGCCTAGCAACAAAGCATCGCTAGAACAACGGGTGCGAAATCTAAACCGTACGGATGAAAAAGCTTCAGCACGTCAATCTTTCTTCATCGCCATGACTGTGGTTGCGCAAATGCTTCCTCCGGGTGTTGTGAAAGGCGGCGGTGGGATGATCTTTCGCTATGGGCCCGGCGTGCGAACAACAAAGGATCTCGACGCAGCCAGACGGAACTCTGAGGAAAGTTACCTCGAAGAGTTTGAGGAGAGGTTAGCTGCTGGGTGGTCCGGATTCACGGGCGTGCTAAAGGAAAAGAAGTCGCCTCAGCCGAAGGATGTACCCGAGCAATACGTGGCAAAAAGACTGAAAGTCAGCTTGTCTTACAAAGGCGAGCTTTGGCGATCAGTGCAGATTGATCTAGCGCACAATGAAATCGGCATTGCGGACGAGTATGTGGAGGAATTGTCTGCAGATCTTGCGGATTATGTGACAGCTGTTGGGCTGCCGACTCCGCGGCCGATTCCCCTTGTCGTTGTCGAGTATCAGATCGCGCAGAAAATACACGCTCTGACTTTGCCTGGAGCAGACAGGAGTCACGATCTCATCGATCTTCAATTGCTCATGGCGGAGGACTGCGCAAATCTAGGCTGGGTCAACGAGCTGTGCCGTCGGATCTTTGCTTTTCGGAATGCCCATGCGTGGCCCCCGGTTCTTGTGGCTGGCGAAAATTGGGCAGAAAAGTACGACAAAGCAAAGAATGAATTGGACGAGGCTGCGGGAGTGCGCGATTTCGAAGAGGCGCTCGTGTGGGGGCGGGAGTTGATCGAAAGGATCGATAGAGCTCGCATTGGGACTGAGGGGTAACGGCGAGACCACAGCTCTCGTTGAAACAAGAGAGAACGGGGCGTCAGGCTCACGCTTGCACGGGAAAAGGAGCGCGGGGGTGCCGCGCTCCTTCAGGTGCTGGAAGCCTAGATCAGGCCCAGCTGACGTGCGATGCTCGCCACCACGCCGAGCAGGCTGAGAATGCCGAAGACGATTCCGATGATGTTGTTGATGTCCTCGCTGGAGCCACCGAGTCCAGTGCTGATACCTGCCGAATCACCCGGAACCTTCTTCACCGGACCCGGAGTGCCCTGCTTCACGCCGGTCGGATTTTCACCCGGTTTGGCGGGGCGGTAGAGCCATGCACGCTGCATGCCCGTGGCCATGGGTGCGCTGTTGCCCGGGGTCTCGCTCGTGGCCGCAGCCGTGTAGGTACCCCACTTTGTGCCGGGGAGGAAGACCTCGCCGAAGCCGTAGTACTTGTTCTTCGGGTTGATCATCATGTGAAGGTGGCCGTTGCCGGGAGCGTATGCTCCGCGGTTGCTATTCAATTTAGCTAGTTCGCCGTGGCCCCAGCCCTGCATGATGGAATACTCCAGGGAGGCTCCTCCGCCCAAGGACTCCGCCCAGGTCTGCTGGCCGTCCACCTTTGCGCCCCAGAGAAGCGATCCGTCCGGGCGCTGGTGGTTCAATTCCCCGTACTGTTCGCCGGCGCGCTGGATGGCGATGCGGGTCAGGCCGTCGTCGATGGCAACGGCGTTGACGTACGCCCCTTTAGTCTCAAGGCCGTGCTGACGTGCGACGTCCTGCAGGCGTGTGGAGCCGGGCTGCGAAGAGTCGTTGAAATACGGGTTGAGATCCCATATCTGGCCGCGCAGCTTCCTCAGGGCCGGCAGACCCGTTTCGCGGGCGGCACCGTAGTCGAAGGTGGCATCGACGGCGACGGAGTTTGCAACCGTGGTGTTCAGCTCAACACCGGTGAGCGGAGAGGGTGCGGCGTCGGCGACAGCGGGGGCGAGGGACAGTGCAAGCGAGGCCGCGACGGCGGCCGTGAGGAGGCGGTGACGCATGGGGCTTCTTTCTATCGAAGGGTGGAGGGAGAGGAACTTCCACACATATAAACTCTCGACCATTCAGTTTTGTTACAGCTTATGCCAAGGCTCCTTTAATTCGGGGGTAGGGGAAGTTTCAAGCGGGCTCGGAACCTTCTGACGTGTGGAGAAGTTTAAGTAGTAGTAAGAATAAGCGGCTTCGGTAGCATTGGAGGTATGAAAATTAGTATCAGCGTCGAGGAGAAAGACCTGGACTTTCTCGATAAGTACGCGAGCGACCACAGTCTGGGGACGAGGTCGGCAGCCATACGAAAGGCTATTGATGCGCTGCGCAAAGAAGAGCTTGCGTGGCAATACGAGCAGGCTTTCTCTGAATGGGAAGGCAGTGAGGGTCAGGAATTCTGGGAACGGTTCAGCGGCGACGGGATTGATGGCGATGAGACGTGGTGAAATTCGGCTTGTCGAGCTAGATCCGGTGGTTGGGGCCGAGGCGAAAAAACGGCGACCAGCTGTCATTGTCAGTAACGATCAAGCCGTGCGCCAAGTAGCTGTATTGAACAGAGGTGTAGTGGCCGTTGTGCCGCTCACCAGCAACACGGAAAAGGTCTATCTTTTTCAAACTCTGTTGCCGAAGGACCGAACTGGCTTGAACAGGGATTCAAAAGCTCAGTCGGAGCAGATTCGTGCTGTCGATGTGAGCCGGATTGGGCCGCACCTGGGCATCGTCCCGCCGGATCTTTTGAGAGAGATGGACGAAACGCTTCGACTGCACCTTGGATTGGGGTGAGAAATGAGGGGGCGGGGGAGTCGTCGATAAGCGATCTTCTGGCAAGATAGCGGTATGGCTGAAGGAACGAGGCTGAGCGAAAGCAAAGATTTCGATGTCCCCGCGCACCGCTACGGCGATGACGTGGAAGCGATCCTCATCCCGGAGGACGAGCTGAAAGACCGCATCCAGGAGATGGCGGACAAAGTCTCCGAGCTCTACCGCGACGCGGGCGACGACCTCATCCTCGTGTGCGTGCTCAAGGGCGCGGTGTACTTCCTCACGGACTTCGCGCGTGCGCTGTCCATCCCGTCCGAGGTCGAGTTCATGGCGGTGTCCAGCTACGGCAACTCGACGACGAGCTCCGGCGTCGTGCGCATTATGAAGGACCTGGACAAGGAGATCTCCGGCCGCGACGTGCTCGTCGTGGAGGACATCATCGACTCGGGTCTGACGCTGTCGTGGCTGCTGAAGAACCTGTCCGGCCGCCAGCCGAAGAGCCTGAATGTGATCACGCTGCTGCGCAAGCCGGAGGTGCAGACGGCGAAGATCGACCTGCTCGACGTGGGCTTCGACATCCCCAACGAGTTCGTCATCGGCTACGGCCTCGACTACGCCGAGCGCTATCGCGACCTGCCGTACGTGGGCACGCTGCACCCGCGGGTGTATTCCGATGTCGGTGAGGGGCAACCGGTGCCGTCGCGCGACGAGGGGCCGGAAACCGTCGAAATCTAGGCCGCGCGGTTAGGATGCGCCCCGCCGCTGGGGCGCAACTTGCCACGGTGAGTAGGCTGTAAGAACTACAACTTCCGGCTAATCACCCATTACAGGACTAGATGAATAACAAGACTGTCGCGCGCTACGGCATCATCGGTGCCGTCCTGCTGATTCTGCTGTACCTGCTCACGCTGATCGGCGATGATTCGCGCAATTTCGCCGAGGTGGATACCTCGGTCGCCCTGCAACAGCTCGCCGACAAGAATGTCGAAGAAGCGCAGATCGACGACCGCGAGCAGCGCGTCCGCCTCACACTGCGCGAGCCGATCACCGTCGAGGAACGCGAAGGGATCGAAGAGATCCAGGCGCAGTACCCGGCACGCACCACTCCGGACATTTTCAACGCGGTCAAAGGCGCGGAAGCAGATAAGTACACCACGAACGTGACGCAGGAGTCCTTCCTGCTGTCCATGCTGGGCTTCATGCTGCCGATGCTGTTGGTCTTCGGCCTGATCTTCTTCTTCATGTCCCGCATGCAGTCCGGTGGCGGCATGTTCGGCATCGGCGGGTCGCGGGCGAAGAAGCTGACCAAGGACATGCCGACGAATACATTCGCGGATGTCGCCGGCGCCGACGAAGCAGTCGACGAGCTGCAGGAGATCAAGGATTTCTTGCAGGACCCGGAGATCTACGAGCAGCTGGGCGCGAAGATTCCGCGCGGCGTGCTGCTTTACGGCCCGCCGGGCACCGGTAAGACCTTGCTCGCCCGCGCCGTGGCCGGCGAGGCAGGTGTGCCGTTCTACTCCATCTCGGGCTCCGACTTTGTGGAGATGTTCGTCGGTGTGGGTGCATCCCGCGTCCGCGACCTGTTCAAGCAGGCGCGCGAGAACAGCCCGTGCATCATCTTCGTCGACGAGATCGACGCGGTCGGCCGTCAGCGCGGCTCCGGCACCGGCGGCGGTCACGACGAGCGCGAGCAGACCCTCAACCAGCTGCTCGTGGAGATGGACGGCTTTGGCGACCGCGAGGGCGTCATCCTCATTGCCGCGACCAACCGCCCGGACATTCTGGACCCGGCGCTTTTGCGCCCGGGCCGTTTCGACCGTCAGATCCCGGTGACCAACCCGGATCTCGCCGGCCGCGAGATGATCCTCAACGTGCACGCCAAGGGCAAGCCGTTGGGCCCCGATGTCGACCTGAAGTCGCTGGCCAAGCGCACCGCCGGCATGTCGGGCGCGGATCTCGCGAACGTGCTCAACGAGGCTGCGCTGCTCACCGCCCGCATCGGCGGCAACGTGATCACGGCCGATGCGCTCGAGGAAGCGTCCGACCGCGTCATCGGCGGCCCGCGCCGCTCGTCGAAGATCATCTCCGAAAAGGAGAAGAAGGTCACTGCGTACCACGAGGGCGGCCACACGCTCGCCGCGTGGGCGCTCAAAGACATCGAGCGCGTGTACAAGGTCACCATCCTCGCGCGCGGGCGCACCGGCGGCCACGCCATGACCGCCGCCGAGGACGACAAGGGCATGTACAACCGCGACGAGCTCTTCGCCCGCCTCGTCTTCGCCATGGGCGGCCGCGCGGCCGAGGAACTCGTCTTCGGCGAGCCCACCACGGGCGCATCCGCCGACATCGAGCAGGCCACCAAGATCGCGCGCGGCATGGTCATGGAATACGGCATGAGTTCCGTGCTCGGCACCGTCAAGTACGGCGACGAGGACGGCGACCCGTTCGCGCGCGCAATGGGCGGCGGCAGCCTCGACTATTCGCCCGCTGTCGCCGAGACGATCGACCGCGAGGTGCATGAGCTTATCGACGTCGCCCACCAGCGCGCCTACTCCATCCTCGCCGAAAATCGCGACTACCTCGACACACTCGCCTCCAAGCTGCTGGAGAAGGAGACGCTGCGCCGCGGCGACCTCGAGGCGATCTTCGACGGCATCGAACCGGCCGGCTCCGGCCTTGAGCTTGTCGACGCCCGCTTCCCCCGCCAAGCCAACCGCGAACCCGTCAAGACCCCGGTCGAGTTGGCCGAGGAACGCGGCGAAGAACCGCCGAAGAAATTCTCCCTGCTCGAGGCATCCCAGCAGGCCCGCGCCCGCCGCCAGGCCCAGCGCGAGGCCGAACTGAACCAGCGCTGGATGCCGCAGGACCAGCCCGGCGCCCCCGCCAACGGCTCCACCCGCTGGCAGCCAGGCCAGCCTGTTCCGCCCGCGCAGGTTCCGCCGCAGGTGCAGGGCCAGAACCAGCCGCGTTACGACGGCCCTCAGCCGCCCGCCGACTGGTCCTTTACCGGCGACGGTCACATCCAGCAGCAGCCCGCGCAGCCGCAGCCACAGCCGCACCCGCAGCACCCGAACCAGCATCCGGGCCAGGCGCAGTACCCGGTGAACCCGGCGCAGCAGCCAGCCCCGCAGCAGGCACCACCGACCGAGGTGATCGGTTTCCGCCTGCCGGAAAACGAGCAGCCGGACCATGTTTGGGACGACCGTGCCGAGGACATGAAAAAGTCCGGCGAGAAGGTGACGGGCCAGCAGGATTCAGGTGAGCAGGCACCGCGCGCGGATGCGGCCGGTGTCGCGGAACCGACACTGCGAGAGGGATCCGAACCGACGGAACAGCTCCCGCGCCCGGATGCCGATCACGACGCGCGACACAGGAGGCCCGAGCATGAGTGAGACCGCTAGCGACCGTCCGACATTCGACCGCGAGCGCGCGGAAGCCGCCGTGCGCGAACTGCTCTTGGCGGTAGGGGAGAACCCGGATCGGGAGGGACTGCTGGACACCCCGGCGCGTGTTGCGCGGGCCTACGAGGAAGTCTTCGCGGGCCTGCACACGGACCCGACGACGGTGCTGGAGAAGACCTTCGCGGAAAACCACGAAGAGCTCGTGCTGGTGCGAGACGTACCGATCTACTCCACCTGCGAACACCACCTCGTGCCCTTCTACGGGGTGGCGCACATCGGGTATATCCCCGGTGAGGACGGCCACGTTACCGGTCTGTCCAAGCTAGCGCGGCTGGCGGATATGTACGCCAAGCGGCCGCAGGTGCAGGAAAGGTTGACGAGTCAGATCGCGGATGCGCTCGTCGATAAGCTTCATGCGCAATCTGTGATTGTCGTGATCGAATGCGAGCACCTGTGCATGGCGATGCGGGGCATCCGCAAGCCGGGCGCGACCACGACGACATCGGCCGTGCGCGGCGGATTCAAACGCAATGCCGCCTCCCGCGCGGAGGTATTGAGCCTGATCAGGGGGTAGAAATGGTCACCGTTTCTGATTTGACTGCGCCCGGCCGCACGATGGTCATGGGCATCCTCAACGTCACCGAAGACAGCTTTTCCGACGGTGGAAAGTGGCTCGACCGCGATGACGCCATCGCGCACGCAAAGGAACTCGTGGCCCAGGGCGCGGACATGATCGACGTCGGCGCGGAATCCACGCGACCAGGCGCAACGCGTGTCGACCCAGCCTTAGAGGTCGAGCGCGTCCGCCCCGTCATCGAAGCGCTGCACGCGGAAGGAATCCGCACGTCGGTGGACACGATGCGCGCGGCGACCGCACGCGCCGCAGCCGAGGCCGGCGTGGACATGATCAACGACGTCTCCGGCGGACTCGCCGACCCGGACATGTACGCCGTCATGGCGGAGACCGGACTGCCGGTATGCCTCATGCACTGGCGGACCGTTGAATTCGGCGATGCCGCTGGCTCCGCAGACCACGGCGGCGATGTCGTCGCCGATGTCCGCGACACCTTAAAACGCCTGACCGACAACGCCGTCGCCGCGGGAGTGGAGCACTCGCAGATCGTGCTGGACCCGGGCCTCGGGTTCGCGAAGACCGCCGCCGACAACTGGGCGCTGCTGCACGCTTTGCCGGAATTCATCTCTGGCGACCTGCCTGTTCTCGTCGGCGCGTCTCGCAAGCGCTTCCTCACTGAGATCCGCGCGAACCGCGGACTGGAGGCGAACCCGTCGCTCGCGGACCCCGCTACGGCCGCTGTCACCGCGGTCAGCGCGCACCTCGGCGCGTGGGGCGTGCGCGTCCACGAGGTCGACGTCTCCCGCGATGCCGTCGATGTTGCCGCGGCATGGCATCGCGGCGCCGATTATGGAGGCGCGTAGATGGCCGATCGCATTCAGCTCACCGGCATCCGCGTCCACGCGGACCACGGCGTCCTTCCGCACGAGGCGGAGTACGGCCAGCCGTTCATCGTGGATATCACCGCTTGGCTCGACTTCGCCGATGCTGCGCGCGATGACGACCTCACGAAAACGGTCAACTACGCGGAGTTGGCGCAGCTCGCCGCGGACACGGTCACAGGCACGCGCCGCGCGCTCGTGGAAACCGTGGCCACGCAGATCGCCGAAGAAGCAATGACCACATTTGCGCAGCTCCACGCCGTCGAGGTCACCGTGCACAAGCCGCATGCGCCAGTGGGGCTCGTGCTTGACGACGTCGCCGTCACCGCCCGCCGCTCCCGCAAATCCCCCGGCCTGCGCGCCGCGGACGGAAAGTAGGCCCCCGCATGCGTGCTGTGCTGTCGACCGGATCGAATATGGAGGACTCCCGCGCGCATCTCGCCTCCGTCGAAACCGATTTCGCTGACGAGCTCGTCGCCGCGTCCCGCATCTACCGCACCGCGCCGTGGGGCGGGGTGGAACAGCCTGACTTCTACAACCAGATCCTCATCGTCGACGTCGCACAATCCCCGCACGAGCTCCTCACGCGCTGCCAACGCCTCGAACACAACGCCCACCGCGTCCGCGACATTCGCTGGGGTCCGCGCACCCTCGACGTCGACATCATCGCGCTTTACGACGGCACCGGTGCCGAACTCACCCTCGACACCCCCGATCTGACCGTCCCGCACCCACGCGCCCACGGACGCGCCTTCGTCCTCGTCCCGTGGCTCGAGGTGGATGGGAAGGCACGGTTGGGTGGACGGGGCGTCGATAAGCTTGCTTTGACGCTTGACGACGAGGTGACCCCCGCATGACCCGCACCAACGTGACCGCCCTAGTCGGTGCCGCCGGCTTCTTCGCCGCCGCCACCCTGATTTTGGCCCGGCGGTTCTACGGCGCGTGGCAAACCATCTCCCCACTGTGGTCTCTGCCCGTCTGGGGTGTTGCCGCGCTGTGCGTCTTTTTGATCGTGATGGTGCGCCGCCGCCGCGAGGAAGGCCGCATTGGTCTCGACCGCTCCCAAATCAACCCCATGATGATGGCTAATTTCATGGTCATCGGCAAAGCTAGCGCCTGGTCCGGTGCCATTCTCGGTGGAATCTTCCTCGGCCTCGCAGTCTGGGTGCTTCCCCGCCTGAGCACCCTCAGCGCCGCGCAAGCCGACCTTCCCGGCGTGATCTCCGGCGCCCTCGCTACCGTCGCCTTGGCCGTTGCTGGTGTGATTCTTGAACGCTCCTGCGAAGTGTCGCCACCCGCCGAAGGCGAACCAGCGGGTTAGAGTATTGGACATGACTGCGGAAAACCGGTCGCGCGACGGCGGCAATGTGTGGATGATCGTCCTGATCGCTCTGGCACTCATCGCCACAGTGATCATGCTGTTCAGCGATTCCGCCGTGTGGCTACAAATCGCCCTCCTGGCCGCCCTGTGGGCCGCCATCTGCGGCTTCCTCCTCGTCACCCGCACCCGCAACGACCGTGACCGCGCCCGCGCCGAACTCGACGCCCGCGAACGCGAATACCGCGCCGAACTCGATGCCCTCCGCGCACGCAACGTCGCCGACCGCAACGCCCTCGAAGCCGCCCGCGCCGGCGAAGGCCTCCCGCCCGCCGTCGACACCGAGGTCCTCCGCGAGATCCGCGCCGAACTCGCCACCCTCCGCGCCCAGCTCGAAGACCTCTCCGGCCGCGAATTCGGCTACGAGCCCGCCGCCCTCCAAGCCGAGGCCCGCCGCGTCAAGGAGATCGAGGCCCGCGCCAGCCGCGTCGCCCCGCAGCCTGAGCCGCAGGCACCGCAGCCGCAACCGGCCCAGCCCGCTCACCAGCTGCAGCATGAGCAGCAGGCACCGCAGCCACAGCCGCAGCAGCGACCCCAGCAGCCGGCGCAGCCTGCACAGCCTGCACAGCCTGCCCCGGAGCCGACCCGCCAGCAGCAGCCGCAGCCGCAGCAAGCTCAGCCGCAGCCGGCCCCGGCACCCGAGTGGCCGAAGCAGTGGCCCGAGCAGCCGCAGCACGGCGAGTCCACGCGTTGGGGCGCGCCCAACGAGAACGAAGTCACCTCCCGCATCACGCCGGTGCGCGACGCTGATGAGAAGCAAGCGATCAACGCGCTGACCAAGCAGCCCGGCCAGCAGCAGCCGACACCGCAGCCGCAGCAGGAACCGGCGCCGCACGTCCACCGCGGCCCGTCGTCGGACGCAGTCGCAGGTCGCGTCGGCTCGCACCGCGCGCCGGAGGGACGCAACCCGCTGACGGATCTCATCCGCGAGCGCCAGGAAGAGCTCGACCGCGAGCGTGCCGAGCGCGAGCTCCAGCAGCGCCAGGAGCAGGAAGCGCAGCAGCGCCGCGAACGTGAAGCACGCGAACGCGCGGAGCGTGAGCGCCGCGAGGAAGAAGCTCGTCGCGCAGAGGAAGCCCGCATTGCGGAGCAGGAGCGCCGGGAGCAGGAGCGCCGGGAGCAAGAGCGCTGGGAGCAAGAGCGCCGGGAGGAAGAGGCCCGCCGTCGCGAGGCGGAGTTGGAGGCCGAATCCCGCGGCCGCCGCCGCGCGGATGAGAACCGCGACGGTGCGCTGACGGTCGCTGAGCTGCTCGCACGCAGCAAGAAGGGACGCTAGTGGGGGGACCGCGGCTGCGGGTGTGGGCGTCGGAAAGCGGAAAACTCGCGAGCGAACTCGCGCGCGTCGGGCATACGGTCACCGTCGACACGCCCGTTTCGGAGGCGGCGAACAACGATCTTTTGCTTATCGACGCCACCCCCTCCCTCATTTCCTCCCTCGAACCCCACGTCCGCCACGGGCAGATGGTGCTGCACACCTCGCTGCGTGACGGTGTGCAGGTGCTCGACCCGCTGGAGGTCCGTGGCGCGGTGGTGATGGCTGCGCACCACATTTTCGACGATTTCTGGGTCACCGCCGCCGCCGACGAACTTGGCGACGCAACCGTGAACCTGCTCATCAGTGAGATCGGCGGCTCGCCTGTCCCGGTCGCCGACGAGCAGCGGCCCACGCTCATGGCTGTGCAGCGCCTGCGCGCGCTCGAGTACGAAGTGCGCCTCGACGCCTATAACCTGCTGCGCGGCGTGATTCCCGGCCTTGCGGTGAAGGCCGATGATTTCATTCACGGAGCAGACCGCCCCTACGCGTACCCCGAAGATGCCGCGACGCTGGAGACGATCCGCGCCGCCATCGCGGATCCGGCGGCGCGGGAGCTGTACGAGGGGTTGGAGGGGCGTCGTCGAGCGCGAACCGGTCGGCCGTACCCTTGAAGATATGAGTTTTGAACCTGGTAAAGCTGTCGTGGTCGACGACCCCGCGCAGCTGGCGACATACGGCCGCGCGTTCCGCAAGACCGGCAAGCGCGTGGTGCTCGTGCCGCTCGGCACAGGCCTGCACGCAGGCCACATCGCGCTGATCCGCGCCGCGAAATCGCTGCTCGGTGGCGTCGTCATGGTGACCTACAGCGGCGACGAGGTCCCCGATGACTTCGCCCGCGAGGGCGTCGATGTCGTCTTCCACGGCGACCTGCCCACCGACGTCCGCGTCGTTCCGCAGCTTGACCACCTCGAAGACCCGGCGATTATCGCGCGGGCTGTCACGCGCACGATCGCCGCGATCAACGCCACCCACGCCACTGATGTCGTGGTGGGGGAGAAGGACTTCGAAGAGCTCGTCGCCCTCCAGCAAGCAGTCAGTGGCCTGCGCATGGAGGTGCTGCTGCATAGCCTGCCGACCGTGCGCGCGGCGGGCGGCGTGGCCATGTCGCTGCGCAACGCCGACGTGCCCGAGCAATTCCAGGACGACGCCCTCGCCCTGTCCGCCGCGCTCACCGCCGGCGCGCACGCCGCCGAGCGCGGCCCCGACGCTGTTCTCGAAACTGCCCGCGGCGTCCTTGAAGCCGCCGGCATCACCCCCGACTACCTCGCGCTGCGCTCCCTGTCGTTCGGTAACGCGCCCGCCGTCGGCGATGCACGCCTCCTCGCTGCCGCACGCTTCGGCGACGTGCGACTCATCGACAACGTCGGGGTGCCCGTCGGGGTCGGTTTCAAGCACATCGGCGAGCAGCTTGAGCCTTAAAATAAACCGCGCGATATGTTTAATACAGCAGATATTCCGTCATTTCCCGGCCATGCTTAAGGACCCCCGCTTTGGCACACCACAATTTCTACGACTCGCTCGGACTCGACCGCGGCAAGGACGCGGAAACGCTGGGCAAAATCATCGACGAGCGCCTCAATTCGCAATCGCTTAACGACGCCACCCGCGACGAACTCCAACTCGCCCGCCTCATCCTCGGTGACACCGGCCGCCGGAAAACCTACGACACGCGTCTCGACGACCCCACCGCCCCCACCATCGACGTCCCCGCCCTCCGGGAGATGGCCGCCGCCCCGTCATCGGCCTCTTCCTCAGACTCTTCGCCGAAGCCTTCCTCGCAGTTCGGCTCGGCTGCAGCAGGCTCCACTTCTATTGCCGGTTCCGCTTCCAAGGCCGCGGCCGCTTCGAAACGCAACAAGCCGAAGCAGTATTTCCCGGACACGGACCCGGAGGCTGAGGCGGTGCGTCCCGGTCAGACTGAGCAGTCCCAGTCCACTCCGGGCGCGGCCCCGAACTGGAGCTCCTTCCCGACGACGACCAACATCCCCCTTTACCAGGGTCCGAACACGGGATCGTTCCCGGGGCAGTACGGTTTTCAAAGCCAGAGCCAGCCGCAGTACGGCTACCCGGGGCAGGCCCAACAGCCCCAGCAAGTCCAGCAGGGTCAGGTCCAGCCCGCGCAGCAGCCGACGCAACAGCCCGTGCAGCAGCCGGTGCAGCCCGCAGAACCCGCGCAGCCAGCGCAGGACACGCAGTCCGAGGTAGCGACGAAGGCCGAGAAGAAGGGCGCATCGCCGTGGCTCGTCGGGGCGATCGTGCTGGTGCTCCTCGCGATCGCAGCGGGCGGCTGGTGGCTGTGGAGCAACAGCGGCGAGGACTGGAACGCCACGGAAGAAAAGATGGCGGATACCTTCCCGCAGATCATCTCCGAAAAGAGCGGCCAAAAGGGCTGGCTGGGCATGAAGTGCAAGTCGATGACGCCGAATAGCGGCGAGGACGCGCGTATTCGTTGCTCGGATAAGAGTCTCGGAGTGAGCATCATCGACTACGGCACGGAGGCGAACCGCGACGCGCAGCTGCCGGAGGGAGACGCGGAGGTCATCGGCAACAACGTGTGCTCGGCGCGCTCCTACAAGATGGAGGGAGTGACTCCGACGGCGTACCGCATCGCACCGGAAAAGGAGGATGCGCAGTACTTGCTCGTCGTCAATGGCGGCGAGGCGGAGAGCAAGCGCATGTACTTGAACCTCTGCGAGAAGACGCGTGGCTAGAAGCCGGCGCACCGCACTTACCGCGGCGGCGGCAGCGGCGCTGACGCTTGCCGGGTGCTCGCAGAACCTGGAGGAGGCGCAGGGGCCGGTGCTGGAGACGGTGTCGCAAATAAGCGAAAGCCCGGAAAGCGAAACGGCGACGGTGACCACGACACGCGCCGTGGACCGCCCCGTGGACCCGGAGGATTACGAACGCGCGGGCATGAGTATCTTCACCTACCACCTCGGCGCGCACACAGGCACGTGCGCCATCAGCCCGCACGGCGCGACATGCCAAGGCACCACGCCTAACGACGCCCCCACCGTCACCGCCGTCCCCCTGCCCCCGCGCAAAGCCGACGCGATCTACGCGGGTACTGACGGCATGCACTACACCGTGTTCGAAGGCATCGGACCCAGCCAGGGCGACCTGCGCCCCGGCCAATCGATTCGCGTCAACGAGAACCACTGCTCCTACCCGGACGACGACACCTTGCGGTGCGCATCCGGCGACGCGCTGAGCTACACCATCGACAGCGACGGCACGATCACCCCGCACGGACACCTCGACGACCCGCCTGTGTGGACCCTTCCTGACTATTGGTGAGCAGAAGCGACTACGGTAGAGCATCGTGACTACCCAGGACCTTTCAGAGCAGCAACAGATCCGCCGCGCAAAGCGCGAAAAACTCCTCGAGCAGGGCAAGGACGCGTACCCGGTGGAGGTGGACCGGACGACGTCGTTAAGCGAATTGCGCGAGAAATACTCTGTCGTTGAATCTGGCGCTGACGGGGTGACCACCCTGGAAGCTGGCCAGGAGACGCAGGACGAGGTCGCGGTCGCAGGCCGCATCATGTTCCAGCGCAACACAGGCAAGCTGTGCTTTGCGACGCTTCAAGAAGGCGACGGCACCCAACTCCAGGTCATGCTCTCCCTGGCTGAAGTCGGCGAAGAAGCTCTCGCTGACTGGAAGTCCGACACCGACTTGGGCGATATCGTCTCCGTGCGCGGCCGCGTCATCGCGTCTAAGCGCGGCGAGCTGTCCGTCATGGCGAAGTCCTGGCACATGGCCTCCAAGGCGCTGCGGCCGCTGCCCGTCGCGTTCGCCGACATGAACGAAGAGCAGCGTGTGCGCTACCGCTACACCGACCTCATTATGCGCGAGGACGCCCGTAGGAACGCGCTGACCCGCATCAAGGTGATTGCCGCGCTGCGCAAGTACCTCACGGGCCTGGACTTCGTCGAGGTGGAAACCCCGATGCTGCAGACCCTCCACGGCGGTGCCGCCGCGCGCCCGTTCGAGACGCACTCCAACGCCCTCGACATCGACCTGTTCCTGCGCATCGCGCCCGAGCTCTATCTCAAGCGCTGCGTCGTCGGCGGCCTCGAGCGCGTCTTCGAGATCAACCGCAACTTCCGCAACGAAGGCGTCGATTCCTCCCACAGCCCGGAATTCACCATGATGGAGACCTACCAGGCATGGGGCACCTACAAAGAGGGCGCCGAAACCATCAAGGGCGCCGTCCAGTTCTGCGCCCAGGAAGTCTTCGGGTCCACCACCGTCACGCTTGCCGACGGCACCTCCTACGACCTCGGCGGCGAATGGAAAGTCATGGAGATGTACCCGTCCCTCAATGAAGCGCTGGCGCGCAAATTCCCCGGCCAGCCCGAGGTGACCATCGACTCCACCGTCGACGAACTCAAGGCCATCGCCGCCGAAATCGGCCTCAAGGTGCCTGAAAACGCCGGCTGGGGCCACGGCAAACTCGTCGAGGAGATCTGGGAAGAGCTCTGCTCCGACCAGCTCTACGAACCGACCTTCGTGATCAACTTCCCCGTTGAGACCTCCCCGCTCACCCGCGACCACCGTGAAAAGCCGCGCGTGACCGAGAAGTGGGACCTCTACGTCCGCGGCTTCGAGTTGGCCACCGGCTACTCCGAGCTCGTCGACCCGGTCATCCAGCGCGAACGCTTCGAAGACCAAGCCCGCCTCGCCGCGGACGGCGACGACGAAGCCATGGTCCTCGACGAAGACTTCCTCGCCGCCATGGAACAGGGCATGCCGCCCACAGCCGGCACAGGCATGGGCATCGACCGCCTGCTCATGGCCCTGACCGGCCTCGGCATCCGCGAGACCGTTCTCTTCCCGATGGTGCGCCCCGAAGCGTAGCCGCGCAAAAAACATTCCCGCGACCTCGCATTTTTCCTGGCTGCACGATACAGTCTGACTTGTTATTCGAATAGTCGAAAGGACCCACTTCGATGAGCACTTCCTGGCAGGGCAACTCCTACGGCCAGCAGTACGACGGGGACGGCATGCCCGTGAATAATTCCGGTGCAGGTTCCAGCAACTACTACGCGGCGTTTGCACAGCCGGGTCAGCAGCCTGTCCAGCAGCCGCAGCAGCCGGCAGCGGTGCCGGCTCAGTACGCACAGCCGCAGCCGTACAATCAGTACCCGCCGATGATGAACCCGCCGAAGAGTAAGGCCGTTGCGGCTTTGTTGTTCTTCTTCCTGGGCGGTTTCGGTGCCGGTAACTTCTACTTGGGACAGAACAACCTGGGTGTCACGAAGCTGATACTGATGTTCTTTGGTTTCATCACGTCGTTCTTCATCATCGGCCTTTTTGTGATGATGGCGGTCGGCTTGTGGGCGCTGGTGGAGATGATCATGGTGCTCACCGGTGGCGGCGGCTACGACCGTGACGCGAACGGCGTGCCGCTGCAGTAGCTGCAGTCACCACGTTTGAGGACCTGGGCGCTCCTAGCTGAGCGGTGCCCAGGTCTTTTTGTTTGGGCGTAGGCTCGATGGCTAGCTACGTCCACGGAAAGGTTCGCGAATGACTGACAGGGTGGTTTTCCACGGCATCGGTGTCTCGTCGGGGATAGCGTCAGGGCCTGCGGTGGTGGTCGCGTCGGCGGTGGGAATCGACCTGGATGAGCCGGCATCGGCGGACGCGGAGGTCGACGGGCAGCGTGTGCGCGAAGCGCTCGACCAGGTCGCTGCCGGGTTGTCGGAGAGTGCGGCGCATGCAGAGGGCGACGCCAAGGAGATCCTCGAAGCCACCGCCGCATTGGCGAAGGACCGCGGCCTGATCAAGAGCATCGACAAGGAGCTGAAGAACGGCAAAGGCGTCACGGCTGCTGTGCACGCCGCCGTGGAGGTCTACGCGAAGAAGCTGCGCAAGATCGGCGGCTACATGGCCGAGCGTGTGACCGACCTCTACGACATTCGCGATCGCACGACGGCGCGTCTCCGCGGACTGCCGGAGCCCGGCATTCCCGATCTCACGGAGCCCAGCATCATCGTCGCGCACGATCTCGCGCCTGCGGAAACGGCGACGCTCGACCGCAGCAAAGTCCTGGGCATCGTCACGGAAGCGGGCGGCGCGACGTCGCACACGGCGATTCTCGCAGCGCAGCTCGACATTCCAGCCGTCGTCAAGGTCGAAGGAATCACCGAGTCGCTTATCGACGCCACCCCCCTCGCCCTCGATTCCTCCCTCTCCCTCGTCATCCTCGCGCCGACCCCTGAAGACATCGCGGAACTTGAAAAGCGCTTCCGTCGCCGCGCACAAGCCCTCGCCGGTTCTGCCGGTCCGGGTACCACCAAGGACGGTCATCCGGTGAAGCTGCTGGCCAATATCGGCACCGCCGCTGATGCCGTCTCCGCCGCCGACTTGGATCTGGAAGGTTCCGGGCTGTTCCGCACTGAGTTTCTCTTCCTGGGACGCGAGGAAGCACCCACCGTCGAGGAGCAGACAGCGACATACACCGCTGTCCTGGAAGCATTCGGTGACCGTCGCGTTGTCGTCCGCACCCTTGACGCGGGTGCCGACAAGCCGCTTGCCTTCGCCGACCTCGGCCCTGAGAAAAACCCGGCCCTCGGCAAGCGCGGCGTTCGCCTGACCCAGGTCCGGGAAGACCTCATGGACAACCAGCTCGTTGCCCTCGCCGCTGCACAGAAAGCTGTTCCGTCGTCCGACCTGTGGGTCATGGCTCCGATGGTGGGGACGAGGGAGGAGGTCGAGTGGTTCGTCGATAGGTGCCGTTCTGTTGGCTTGCAGAGAGCCGGAATAATGGTGGAAACCCCCGCCGCGGCAATCCGCTCCGCTGATTTGCTCGCGCTTGCCGACTTCGCCTCCATCGGCACCAACGACCTCTCCCAGTACACAATGGCCGCCGACCGACTGCAGGGCGACCTCGCCTCGCTACTGTCCCCGTGGCAGCCCGCCGTTCTCTCCATGATCCGCGAGACGTGCCGCGGCGGCGGCGCGACCGGCAGCGATATCGGCGTGTGCGGTGAAGCCGGCGGCGACCCGCTGCTCGCCCTTGTCCTCGTAGGCCTCGGCGTGTCGTCGTTGTCCATGGCTCCGTCGAAGGTTCCCGCCGTCCGCGTTGCCCTCGCGCTTCACGACCTCGCCACCTGCCGCGAAATCGCCTCCCGAGCCCTCGCCGCCACCACCGCCGATGCCGCTCGCGCCGGTGCCCTTGAACTCGCGGACCCAGTTGTCCGCGACCTTTTCGCCCGTTAGCACCCCCTTGTGACCTGCTTGTTTAGGCGATGTCTACTGAAGTAGACATTGTTTGGTGGATTGCGGGTTGCGGGGCGTTTAACGTTTGTGCTGTGAACGATTTTGACGCGTTTCTAACAACACTCGGCAGTCCGATGGACATCCTGGCCGGTTTCGACCGCCAGGCTGCTCAGGCTGCTGGCGTCAAACCCACCACGTATATCGAGTGGGAAAAAGCCCACGAGACCTACTTCGGCACCACCCGCTCCACCCGCAAGCAAACCCAGGCAGTGCGCATCGCCCGTGAGACGGGGAAGTCGTTGGACCAGATCTTGTTCATCGAACAGCAAGTCCGTCCGTTGGGCTCGGAGAAGGAGAAGTGGAAGATCCGCCTGGCGTTGTTGTCGGTGCGTGGGAACTATGAGACGTTGAAGCGCCGCGCCAAAGACATCGTTCCTGAGGTGGACACACCTGCCCCTGAATCATCGGTCCGGTTCGGTAAGGAGCGGAAAGGTAAGCGCACTTTTAGTGCTACTGGTGATGCGAGTGATATCGCCGCTCTTGAGTACGCGCTGCGCCGAAAACTCGACGCTAATCGTCCTGAGGGTCCGCAGATGTATGAGGCATTCCACGACCTGCTGCACAAGGATGGTGCTGTTGCTGATGCTGTTCCACGCCCGCTGGTGCAGATCCCGCTGGCGGATTGCATCTCGATCCTCGGCGGCGAAGGTGATGACACCATCCTGGGGTTGTCTGATGGCACGACGATGACTGGTGCGGAGTACCTCACTCGGTTCCACGGGTCCGACTTGGAAGTCGCACTGTTCCACCCGCAGGCAGGTCCGGTGAACCTGTACAGCACGAAACGGTTCGCTAATAAGAAACAACGCGACCTTGCCCGGGCAACACTGACGACGTGTCCTGTGCCGGATTGTCGGCATGCTGCTGATAACTGCGAAGTCCACCACATTGAACCCTGGTCCCGCGGTGGACAGACGAATATGAGCAACTTGTCGGTGTTGTGCAGGTATCACAACCGGACCAACGATGATGACCCCGGCAGACACAGCAGGGGTCGAATACAGGTGCGTGATGGGACACCGATATGGGTTTCACCGCGCGGAACACCAGTACCAAACCGGACACACCAATACGGTGCGATGCACCTGTTGTTCGGGAAATAGCGAAAAGGCCGCAGACACAGTCTGATCACGCTCATCGCGTGAGTCAGGCATGTCCACGGCCAGTTCGGCGCGCCCGAAAAACTAGCGCATGAGGTCGCGGCCGTACAAGTGCGCCCGAAGGCCGACCCGAGGATCACTGTTGGTTCAACTCGGAGGCCTTGGGGCCGGCGGGGCTTGGTTTGAGCTCTGATTCGTGATTCGGGCTGGAGTCTCGGCCGGGAAGTTGTCCGCGTCCTGGGTGAGGCGGAGCTTGCGGGGGAGTTTCCCTTTCTTCCACAGGGCATACCCGATGATTCGGCGCAGCAGGAGCGAAAGACCCACCACCGCGAAAACGGTGGAGAAGAGGGCAAGGAGGGAGGAAGACCCGCCGGCACGCAATTCGATCACGATCGGCAGGACGATTCCGGCGACGATGAACGCCACGTCTCCCACGAAGTTCGTCACGCGCAGAAAAAGCAGCGGAAATGACAGCATGAAGACGAACAACAGGGCCACCACCAACGGCACGAAGACAAAATAGGAGTCGAATCCTGCGTCAGTCCCGGTGCCCGAGGTGTCCTCAACTACGGCCGCGATGAGATAAACAAGCGCGACGATCTCCAGCAGGGGCACGATGAGTGCCGGGTAATCCCATAGCCGGGGGACCTGGCGAGCCTTGGGCGGGCGCGAGTTCGTCATGCCTAGAAAGTCTAGATACCTCACCGCGGCTGCGCCGAGCTGAAACTTGGCGGATTCAGCCGGGGCGAGCTGGAGCGATTGCTGTCGGGTGCGCGGTGCAGAATTGGGCGCCCCGCAGCCGAGCCGACGTGGGCAAACGGCTACGAGAGCGTCGCGTACATGATGGCCTTGATGGTGTGCATGCGGTTTTCGGCTTCGTTGAAGACCTTTGACTGGGGGGATTCGAAGACGTCGTTGGTGACTTCCATTTCGGTGATGCCAAATTTTTGGGCGATATCAGCGCCGATTTCGGTGTTGGTGTCGTGGTAGGACGGCAGGCAGTGCATGAAGATGGCGTCGGGGGAGGCTTTGGCCATGACGGCGGAGGTGACGCGGTAGGGCTCGAGAAGCCGGATGCGTTCTTCCCAGATGTCGTCGGGTTCGCCCATGGAGACCCAGATGTCGGTGTAGACGACGTGGGCGCCGGTGACAGCTTCGTCGACGTTATCGGTGAGGGTGATGGGGGCGGAGGTGGGGAGGGCAGAGCAGGCGTCGATAAGCTCTTGCTCTGGCATTTGCTCCTTCGGGCCGCACGCGACGAAATGGATGCCGAGTTTGGCGCAGACGACCATGAGGGAATTGGCGACGTTGTTGCGCGCGTCGCCCATGTAGACGAGCTTGAGGCCGCGCAGACCTTGCGGGAAATTCTCCTCGATGGTGAGCATGTCGGCGATCATTTGGGTGGGGTGGAATTCCGTGGTCAGGCCGTTCCAGACGGGGACGCCGGCGTTTTCGGCGAGCTCCTCGACGATCTCTTGACCGAAACCGCGGTATTCGATGCCGTCGAACATGCGGCCCAAAACGCGCGCGGTGTCGGCGATGGATTCCTTCTTGCCCATCTGCGACGACCCGGGTTCGAGGTACGTGACGCCCATGCCGAGGTCGTGACCAGCGACTTCGAACGAGCAGCGTGTGCGCGTCGACGTTTTCTCGAAGAGAAGCACGATATTTTTGCCCTCGAGGTAGCGGTGCGGCGTGCCGGCGAGCTTGAGGTTCTTGAACTGCCGCGACAGGTCGATGAGATACCGGATTTCATCGGGCGTGAAATCGAGCAGCTTCAGAAAATTGCGGCCGGACAGACTGATAGGCATTGGGTAGCTCCTTTTCGTTTCCATCCAATTTACGCATTTCGCTTAACGACGCCCACCCCCCGTTCGCTACCAGCGAACAGCCCCAGGAGCTGCTGTTTTACGGTGTTTTTCTGATTTGTCCTTTCGAGGCGGGATTGCCTCGTGTACGTGCGCGTTATGGTGGGTGGAACTTAAATTTAGAGACTTAGCCAAAAAGGGGTTGCCACATGTTCGAGCGGTTTACTGACCGTGCACGTCGAGTGATCGTGCTGGCCCAGCAGGAAGCTCGCGACCTGAACCACAATTACATCGGCACCGAGCACATTCTGCTCGGTCTGATTCAGGAGGGCGAGGGCGTTGCTGCCAAGGCTCTAGAGTCGATGGGGATCAACCTCGAGGACGTGCGCCGCGAGGTCATCGACATTATCGGCCGCGGTTCGCAGCCGCACACGGGTCACGTGCCGTTCACGCCGCGCGCGAAGAAGGTGCTGGAGCTCGCTCTGCGCGAAGGACTGCAGATGGGTCACAAGTACATCGGCACCGAATTCCTGCTGCTCGGCCTGATCCGCGAAGGTGAGGGTGTTGCTGCTCAGGTGCTGATCAAGCTCGGCGCGGATCTGCCGCGTGTGCGCCAGCAGGTCATCCAGCTGCTCTCGGGTTACGAGGGCGGCGACGGCCAGAATCCCGAGGTCGCCGAAGGCCAGGGCAGCGGCCCGAGCCTTGCCGGTGCCGGTTCTAGCCAGGGCGGCATGGGCGGCCCGCGCGGTGGCGGCGGCGAGCGTTCCAACTCGCTCGTGCTCGACCAGTTCGGCCGCAACCTGACCGCCGCGGCGAAGGAAGGCAAGCTCGACCCGGTCGTGGGGCGCGACAAGGAGATCGAGCGCATCATGCAGGTTCTCTCGCGCCGCACCAAGAACAACCCGGTGCTGATCGGCGAGCCCGGCGTGGGCAAGACCGCTGTCGTCGAGGGCTTGGCGTTGGACATCGCCAACGGCAAGGTCCCGGAGACGCTGAAGGACAAGCAGGTCTACTCGCTCGACCTGGGCTCCCTCGTCGCCGGTTCCCGTTACCGCGGCGACTTCGAGGAGCGCCTGAAGAAGGTGCTCAAGGAGATCAACCAGCGCGGCGACATCATCCTGTTCATCGACGAGATCCACACCCTCGTCGGTGCCGGCGCTGCCGAGGGCGCCATCGACGCGGCTTCCCTACTGAAGCCGAAGCTGGCCCGCGGCGAGCTCCAGACCATCGGTGCGACCACGCTCGACGAGTACCGCAAGCACATCGAGAAGGACGCCGCCCTCGAGCGCCGCTTCCAGCCCGTGCAGGTCGACGAGCCGAGCATCGACGACACCATCTTGATCCTCAAGGGTTTGCGCGATCGCTACGAGGCGCACCACCGCGTGTCCTACACCGACGACGCGCTGGCTGCTGCCGCGAACCTGTCCGACCGCTACATCAACGATCGCTTCCTGCCGGACAAGGCCGTCGACCTTCTCGACGAGGCCGGTGCCCGCATGCGCATCAAGCGCATGACCGCGCCGAAGGGCCTGCGCGATGTCGACGACCGCATCGCCGACGTCCGCAAGGAAAAGGAAGCGGCGATCGACGCCCAGGACTTCGAGAAGGCTGCTGGCCTGCGCGACACCGAGCGCAAGCTGGGCGAAGAGCGCGCCGAGAAGGAGAAGCAGTGGCGCTCCGGCGAGCTCGAGGACATCGCCGAGGTCGGCGAGGAGCAGATCGCCGACGTGCTGGCCCACTGGACCGGCATTCCGGTGTTCAAGCTCACCGAGTCCGAGTCGTCGCGCCTGCTCAACATGGAAGAAGAGCTGCACAAGCGCATCATCGGCCAGGACGACGCAGTCAAGGCGGTCTCCCGCGCCATCCGCCGCACCCGCGCCGGTCTGAAGGATCCGCGTCGCCCGTCCGGCTCGTTCATCTTCGCCGGTCCGTCCGGTGTGGGTAAGACCGAGCTGTCGAAGGCGCTCGCGGAGTTCCTCTTCGGCGAAGAGGACGCCCTCATCCAGGTCGACATGGGCGAATTCCACGACCGCTTCACCGCCTCCCGCCTGTTCGGCGCGCCTCCGGGGTACGTCGGCTACGAGGAGGGCGGCCAGCTCACCGAGAAGGTGCGTCGCAAGCCGTTCTCCGTCGTGCTTTTCGACGAGATCGAGAAGGCCCACAAGGAGATCTACAACACCCTGTTGCAGGTGCTCGAAGAAGGCCGGCTTACCGACGGCCAGGGTCGCAATGTCGACTTCAAGAACACCGTGTTGATCTTCACCTCCAACCTGGGCACCTCCGACATCTCGAAGGCTGTCGGAATCGGCTTCACCGGCGACAGCTCCACGGATGCCGACGCCCAGTACGAGCGCATGAAGAATAAGGTTCACGACGAGCTGAAGAAGCACTTCCGCCCCGAGTTCTTGAACCGTATCGACGAGATCGTCGTCTTCCACCAGCTCACCCAGGAGCAGATCGTGGAGATGGTCGAGCTGCTCACGCAGCGCCTCGAGAAGAACCTCGCTGCCCAGGACATGGGCATCGAGCTTTCCGACGCCGCCAAGAACCTCCTCGCCGCCCGCGGCTTCGACCCCGTTCTCGGCGCCCGCCCGCTCCGCCGCACCCTGCAGCGCGAAATCGAGGATGTTCTCTCCGAAAAGATCCTCTTCGGCGAGATCGGTGCCGGCGAGATCATCGAGGTCGACGTCACGAACTGGGACGGCAAGACCGACAGCCCGCGTGACTACGAGAAGGCCGAGTTCACCTTCAGCCCGAAGCCGAAGCCTCTGCCTGAGGAGACCTTCGGTGACCTCGACGAGGACGATGTCCGCGACATCGCCCCAGAGGACGGCCAGGAGGACGTGCAGATTCGCGCGACCACTCCGCCGGAATCCACGGACCCGGAGAACGGCCCTGACGCTTCTGGCAGCGACTCCGTCGTTGACGCCGACGCCGACGCCGATGCCGATGCCGACACCGGCGGCGCAGCAGGCACAGACACGCTTGAGCCCCCGCGCGGAGACGAGAGCGACGGCGACGACGGCGAGAAAGCCTAAGCTCTAGCTACGGCGCCCTGCGCACCCGAATCTCGGGTGTGCGGGGCGTTAGTCGTTGAAGCGCTCGTTCATCCAGCGGATGACTTCGCCGGATTGAGTGATCGCGGGGGCGACGTGGCCGAGGCCGGCGCGGGAGGAGGCGTCGGAAAGCGGAATGCTCAGGAAGGTGACGGGGGAGCCGAGGGAGCGGTAGTCGTCGGCAAGCTGTTTGCCCTGGTCGTACGGGACGACGTTGTCTTGCGGCGATTGCGCGATGAGGATTGGAGCTTTGACGGGCACGGTGCCGAGGCGGTTGAGGCGAAGGGTGCGGAGGATGCGGTCGTCGGAAAGCGCGAGCTCGTCCAGTGACGGCGCATCCGGCGCGAGGTCCTCGATCGACGCAGACGAACCCGCGGTCTCAGCGACACAGCTCGCCGCGACAGCCGTGAGATAGCGATTCGCCGCGGCCGTCGTGTGCGCGCCGACCGCCTCCCGGAACTCCGGGTACGAATACGCGTAACTGGCGATCACCATGGCCATCACCGGCTCCAACGTCGCCGGATTACCCTGCTTGAGCATCGTCTCCGGATTCGCCGGCGGCGCGCCCGCGAAAACCCCCACGAGGTGAAGATCCGGCGCGTACTCCGGCTGCAACTCACCAGCTGCCGCTACCGCCCCGCCGCCCTGGCTGTAGCCGTAGAAAAAGACCTTCTCGTCCGGTTCCGCCGCCGCGCGCGCCGCGTCGATGACCGCATGCCCCTGGTCGATCCTGTTCAGATACGTGTGGACTCCCGGCGTACCCAACCCGATGTAATCCGTGACGACGACCTGATACCCCTCGTCCGCCAACCTCTGCGCCACCGGCGCTTCGTAGTTGACGTTCACGGAGGAGCCATCCACGCCGACCAGCATTGATGAGCCTGCCGACGGCGCGCACTGGTCACCCATTCCCCGCGTTCCCGGAGCCAGCACCACTGTGCCCTTGCGCGTGTTCTCGCCGCGCGACTTCGCCGGGTAAATCGCACCCGAGACCGGGACGATCTGACCGCGTTCATTGGTGGACGTGTAGAGAATCCGCTCGTTGCGCGAGCTGCCGACGCGCTCACGTGCCACCAGCTTGCCCGGCTCGTCAGGAAGTGGCTGGTTTGTTTTCAGGGTGGTGGAGCTCAGCTCGGAAGAGCCCTTAGAAGAGCCGCTGCTGCTCGCTGAACTGAGTGTTTCCCCGAGCGCTGAGCTTAAGGGGCCGAACCAAGGCGCGGTGGAACTGGAACTCAGACCCGAAGATTGCGCATGAGCTTCCGGTGCGTCGAGGACGCAGGTGCTGGCAAGGCAGATTGCGATTGCGGCGGGGATGGTGCGGAAAACAGAAGGGGAGAAGCGGGGCATGATCGAAAACCTCAGTTCGGTGGAGTGTTCAGTGGGGTCAGAAAGTGCCGCAGTTGGATTGGGTGGGGACGCCGTCGAAACGGTCTGCCATCCATTTCATGGAGGGAGCCAGATGGGAATAGATGCCGACGCCGTGGTTGACAGCAGTCTTGATGCCGGGGGTGAGGGGAGGAAGGGCACTGTCATAGAAAGTGACGTCGGCGCCGAGAGAGCAGTGATCGCGGGCGAGTTGGGCGACTTGGTCGGAGGGGACGACATCGTCGTGACCTGCAGTAGAAATCATGATGGGGGAGGAGGGGGAGGTGCGGCCGAGCTTTTGGGCGTCGATAAGCGTGCTCATTTCGGAGTTCGTCGTCACTGCTTCGCTGAGCTTCTGCCCGCTCGCCGTGAATGCGCGTGAGTCGCGCAAACCCCAACGGACGGCACTATCCGCAATGCACGTATCGGCCGTGGAAGCCAGGAATTCGCGGCCGCGATCCGTGAACAGCGGCGCGAGCGATTCCTTAAGTCCCGGGTAACGGTCCTGCCAGCCGTTCAGCGCGTAGCCCATGACCGCGGAAATCGTGGAATCGTCGACGCCGTGCATCGACTTCAGCAGATCCGCCGGCGGCGCGCCCGCGAACGTCCCCTTCACGTCCAGCTCCGGCGCGTAGCTCGCCGCCTGTTCGGCTGCCGACGCCGCAGCCCCGCCACCCTGCGAGTACCCCCAGAAACCGACCGGCCCGCCGTTCGGTAGGGCAGCGCGAGCGGCATCGAGCATGGCGTGGCCTTCTTCCTCGTGGAGCATGTACGTGTGCGCGCCCGGCGTGCCGAGGCCGATGTAATCAGTGACCACCACCCGCATACCCAGCAGCGCCGCCGCGTGATAACTCGGCAGCTCATAGTTCGTGCCGAGCGAACCGGTCTGAAGATTGACCTGCCCCATCATCCAGGTTCCCCGCGATGGGGCGCACGCATCGCCGATTCCGCGGGTGCCTGGGCCGAACACCACAGTCGGGCGAGGTCCCTTACCGCGCCATGGGTTCGCCGGCTCCATGATCACGCCGCTGACCGGGACGATATCGCCGTGCACCGTCGTGGAGGTGTAGAGAATGCGCTTCGCGTGGCCGTAGAATTCCGGGCCCAGGATATTCAGCAGGTGCGGCGCGGGCTGGGTTCGCAGGATCTTGCCCGGGCGGTCGAGCTGATCGGCCGGAACCGGGTCGTCGTAAAACGCGTCGTAGCCGTGGACCGGGTCGCCGCCCGGCGTCGTGGCGGCGTGGTGGATGCCGTCGCGGATCTCCTCGACAGTTTGCGCGCTTGCCGACGCCGGCGTGACGACCCCAGCCACAGTGACGGTGGTTATCGCGGCGGTGATGGCAGTGGCGAAGGCGGTAGCGGTAGCGGTGGCGAGGGCAGTTGCAGCCGAACGCAGCGAACGGGGAAAGGTGCAGGAAAAGTGGGCTGCGGGGGAGCGTCGATAAGAGGTGTGGGGCATGCGTTGAATGTTAAGCGAAGTTTTGCGACCTTACGTGTTTTAGAAAGAAAAGTAGGGAGCGCGGTGCGTCGCGTCGCCGTAGAATGAACCGCTATGGGTCTGCTGTACAGGGATAAGAAGAAGGTCGGCAAGAATTCGTGGATCAACGTGTCCAAATCGGGGGCGTCGATGTCGACCAAAATGGGGCCGATGACGGTGAATTCGCGCGGCGGCTTGTGGATCAACCTGCCCGGCGGTCTGACGTACCGCGGGCGCTGGAAGTAGCGCGCGGCAGCCGAGCCGACCTGCGGGCTTAGCGCTAGGGGAGGCGGAATCGCCCGTCGGCGTCTTGGGCTGCGAGGCCGTCCTCAAGGAGCGAGTAGAGGGCGCGTGAACGTTGAGCGTCGTCGGGCCAGACGACGTCGATGGATGATTGGGGAACGGGTGCGTCGGCGTCGCGGAGCACCTTCATGATCTTGCCGCGGACCTGCCGGTCGGTGCCCTCGAATTTTTGGACTTTACGACGAGCCAGCTCTTCCTCTGTCGGCGCCGGGTAGCCGGCCGCGACCCAGGCGCAGTCGTCGAGGAGTGGGCAGGTGTCGCACGCGGGGTTGGTCGCGGTGCAGACGAGGGCGCCGAGTTCCATGAGGCCGGCGGAGAAGACGGCGGAGTCGGCTTCGGCGGCAGAGTCAGACGCAGCCCCGGGCAGCAGCTCCGCAACCCACGCGAGCTCGGCTTTTTGCGGCCGAGCAAGCGGGCGGCCGAGGACGGCGCGGGCGTAGACGCGGCGGACGTTGGTGTCGACGACGGGGACGGCTTTCCCGTAGGCGAAGGCGGCGACGGCGCGGGCTGTGTAGTCGCCGATGCCGGGTAGCGCGAGCAAGGAATCGACGGATCGGGGGACGGCACCGTCCCAGGCGTCGATAAGCGTTTGTGCGCATTCTTTGAGGCGGAGCGCGCGGCGCGGGTAGCCGAGGGTGCCCCATGCGCGGAGGACCTCGTCGGTGGGGGCGGCGGCGAGGTCGGCGGGCGTGGGCCAGCGGGCGATCCATTCTTCCCAGATGGGTGCGACGCGGGCGACGGGGGTTTGGTGGCTCATCACTTCGGACAGCAGGATGCCCCATGGGGTGGTGCCGGGGCGTCGCCAGGGCAGGTCGCGGGCGTTGTCGCGGTACCAGGCGGTGACTTTCGCGGGATCAATCACAATGCATGCAACAATAGTGGCTATGCCTT
Organism: Corynebacterium sp. 20-84; assembly: GCF_053479455.1. Classification (NCBI taxonomy): domain Bacteria; kingdom Bacillati; phylum Actinomycetota; class Actinomycetes; order Mycobacteriales; family Corynebacteriaceae; genus Corynebacterium; species Corynebacterium sp. 20-84. Next base: position 62,194 of record NZ_JBRBCB010000009.1, on the reverse strand, counting down.
TCAGGAAGATTCCGCGGGATGCGTGGGCGCACCTTGAAGCGGGTAACGCGAGGTTCGCCAGCGAGCGCCCGGAGCACCCAAACACCAACGCTTATCGACGCGCCGAGCTCCGCTCCGGCCAAGCCCCCTTCGCCGCCGTACTGGCGTGCTCGGATTCGCGGGTGCCCGTTGAGATGCTTTTCGACGTCGGCTTGGGCGACCTTTTCGTCATCCGCACCGCCGGTGGCTGTGTCGACGCGGCAGTGACTGGTTCGCTGGAGTATGCGGTGAAGTCGCTGGGTGTGTCGCTTATCGTGGTGCTGAGCCACGAGAGCTGTGGTGCGATCGGTGCCGCCGCGTCGTCGTTTGAGGAGGGGGATTTGCCGGCGGATCTGACGCGTGTGTTCGTCGAGAAGATCGCCCCGAGTGTTCTTGCCGCTAAGCGCGCGGGTCGCGACGACCGCGCCGGGATCGAGGAAGTCCACGCCGAAGTCACCGCCGAGCACATCATGGCCCGCATCCCAACCCTGGAGAGCAAGGTCGCTGAGGGCAGACTCGGTGTCGTCGCCGCAAGATACAGGCTCGAAGATGGCCGCGTCACAAGCGTTCAGGAGCATTTCGAGGGTTAGGATCACGGTGTGACACACCAACCGCCCCGCCGACCTGACCGCTCCGACTTCGGCTCCAGCCGTGCTGACCGTGCCGACCGTGCAGACCGTGCTGAACGCGCCAGCCACGCTGACGCTAGGCCGCTGCCACAGGAGATCTACACCCGGCGACGCGTCGCCGCAGTCGCGGTGATTCTCGCTGTCGCGGCACTCGTGGTGTGGGCGCTGACGGCGTTCGCTCGCTCCGGCGGAGATGACGAAGCTCCGGAAACCCCGGCCCCTGTGTCGTCGACGTTGGTGACCACCCCGACTGAGCCGAACCCCGAAGGCTCCGACGCCGCGAGCAGCGAAACCGACGCGACCGCAGCCGAGACGACCAGCACCGACGCGAACGCGAAGTCGAGCGATGCTGCCGCGACGGAAGACGGAGAGCCGAGCAAGGGCGCGTCCGAGACTGACAAGCCCGATGCCGAGGCGCTCGCCGCGAAGAAGACATGCGAGCTTGAAGATCTCCAGCTGACCACCGAACTGAACAAGACGGCGTTTGCGCAGGATGATTCCGCGGACAACCGGAAATTCAGCGTCCTGATCCACAACCCGACGGGTGGTGACTGCGTCATCGACACGGACGACAACCAGCTCCGCTTCGCGGCGTTCTCAATCGCCCGCGAGGGGTACCAGCAGATCTGGAGCGACACCGACTGCAACAAGCCGATGATCACCGGCGAGCAAGTCTTCCCGGCGGGCGAGACGAGGAAGTTCACGGCGGCGTGGTCGGGGCTGGATTCGGCACCCGAGCGTTGCGACGCACGCCAGCCCGCCGCCCCCGGCGCCTACGCCGCCGTCGGCTTCCTGGGAGAGAACAGCTCCGCGCCGGTGACTTTCAACGTCACGGGCTAACGGAACCGCAGCTCGGCAGGGCTGCGAGCAACAGCTAGGTGAAGCGCCGCAGCCCTTCCACGATGTGCCGCGCCCACAGCGGCGAGACATTCTCGGCCGCGGCGATCTCGTCGGCGTCGGCGGCGCGAATGGCATCCAGGTCGCCTAGCTCGGCGACGATGCGGTCGATGAGGAATTTCTGCACGCGCGGGATACGGGACAGCGCGCGGTAGCCGCGTGGGGTGACATCCTCCATGAGGTTCTCTTCGGTGGCCGGCAGCCCCAGAATGCTGGCGAGTGCGGGGGTGTTCAGCAGTTCGGAGTCGGGGAGGGCGTCGAGGGCGTCGATGGTGTCGTCGATAAGCGAATTGCTTGGGGCCCCGTCGGCGACGACGTAATCGCACACCAGCATGGCAATGTCGTGGTAAATATTGCCGCGCAGCTCGATGAGCTGGAGGCGCAGTTGGCGCGCATCGGTGCCGAGCTCGAGGATCTGGTCGTCGACGTCGCGCGCCGCGCGGTGCAGCAGAAGCTGGCGTTGGAGAAGGTGCAGGACGTCCTCGACCGTGGCGTAGCGGTTCACCTCGGCGACGTTGAGGCGCTGGTTGGCTTTGTCGACGCGGGAGCGGTACTGCTCCACAGTCGCGATGGCCTGGCGGGCGCGCGTCATCATCACGCCGGGTTCTTCGATCGCGTGGCGCTTGCCGTCGGCGTACACCGTGACGATGCTCATCGACGCCGACACGGACACCACCGGCACCCCTGTGTGCAGCGCCGTGCGCTCGGCCGCGCGGTGGCGGGTGCCCGTTTCCGATGTCGGGAAGGTCGGCGACGGCACCAGCTGCACGTTCGCGCGTGTGATGCGGGTTACGTCGTCGGACAAAATGACGGCGCCGTCCATCTTCGCTAGCTCGCGCAGCAGCGTCGGCGTGAATGGCACGTCGAATTCGATACCGCCGTCGCATACCTCTGCGACTTCTGGGCCGTCGCCAAGCACGATGAGCGCGCCCGTGCGGCCGCGTTTGATGCGCTCAAGCCCGTCACGCAGCTGCGTCCCGGGCGCGAGACGCTGGAGCGTTTCTCGCATGAAGGTCATAAGCAACGCAGTCTAGTTGCGCTTATCGACGCACGCGATTGCCTCCCCCAGCGTTCCCACCTCCGCGATTCGCATGCCGGGGACATCGAGTGCGCCTTGGCCGCTGCCCGCGGGGACGATGGCGCGTTTGTAGCCCAGGCGCGCTGCTTCCGTGAGCCGGCGCTCGAGGTTGGGGACGCGCCGCAGCTCCCCCGCGAGGCCGACCTCTCCGATGACGACGGTTTTCGGCGGCAGCGGCTGGTTGTGCAGGCTCGACCAGGTCGCGAGGGCTACAGCGAGGTCTGTTGCGGTTTCCGTGATGCGCATGCCGCCGACGGTGGCGACGTATGCGTCCTTGTCGTTCGTCCGCTCCCCGCACCGTGCTTGGAGGACGGCGAGGACCATGGGAACGCGGTTGAAATCGAGGCCCGTGACGACGCGGCGCGGTGACTTGTTCACCGGGTCGACCGTGAGCGCCTGGACTTCGGCGAGGATGGGGCGCACGCCGTCCATCGCGACGGTGACCGCCGACCCGTCGGGAGTTTGCCCGCGGTGGGAGAGGAATAGTCCGGAGGGGTCGGAGACTTCGCGGATGCCATCGGCGGTCTGCTCGAAGCAGCCGACCTCATCGGTGGCGCCGAAGCGGTTCTTCATGCCGCGCAGCATCCGTAGGCTGGTTTGGCGGTCGCCTTCGAAGGTGAGGACGACGTCGACAAGATGCTCCAGCACCCGCGGCCCCGCGACGTTGCCGTCCTTCGTCACATGGCCGACGAGAAGAATCGGGAGGTTGGTCGTCTTCGCCAAGGTCGTCAGGGCTGCGGTCACCGCGCGCGATTGCGCGACGCCGCCCGCGACACCCTCGACACCGGGCGCCTGCATCGTTTGCACGGAGTCGACAATGAGCAAGCTTGGCTTAACGACGCCCACGTGCCCCATCACCACATCCAAGTTCGACTCCGAAGCCAGATAGAGGTTGTCGTGGAGTCCACCTGTGCGCTCAGCTCGGCCGCGGACTTGCGCCGCGGATTCCTCGGCGGTGACGTAGAGCGCGGTGCGACCGGATGCGGAGTCGGAGGAGTCGGCGGTGTCGGCGGAGTCGGATGTGGTGTCGGCGGCAGCCCAGCGACTGGCTACCTCGAGCAGCAGCGTGGATTTTCCGACACCGGGCTCACCGGAGAGGAGAACCACTGACCCGGGGACAACGCCGCCACCGAGGACGCGGTCGAGCTCGGAGATGCCGGAGGGGCGTCGATAAGCGGCGTGAGCTGCGATTTTCGTGATCGGCTGAGCGGCGCTCGTGGGCGTAAGACCTGTCGACGAGGGGCGCGCAGCAGACGTGGAAGGCGCGTTGGCTTGCTCTTGGAGCGTGCCCCAGGCACCGCATTCAGGGCAGCGGCCGAGCCATTTCGGCGACGAGTAGCCGCACTCGGAACACGTGTGGACGGTGCGTTTCTTCATCGCGTGCCCGTGCGGGGGCGCTGGAGGGTTTAGTGCTCAGCTTCCGGCTGACGGTGGGACTCGCCGGACTTGGCGGTCGGCGCCGAGATGGTCGCCAGCGTCTCAATTTTTCCGGAGTCGAACGTGAACGTGACCGGCAGGTTGCCGCCGTACGCGAAATCCTCGTTGTCGAGCTCGGTCTCGACGTACTGGATCTTGTCCATGTCAGCTTCCGGCATGTTGCGCAGGCCGTCCGCGGAATCGCCGACGATCACGGTGTTGTACGGCATCACGTCCACGGAGCCGAGCTCCACGGACTGGCCGTCGACCTCCACGGACTGCAGCTTGTGCTCGCGCATGTCGTAGTCCTGGTTGGTGGCGGTGAATTTGAGGGCGGCCTGGCCCGTTTCGTCGAGAAGCACGGTCACGTCGCGGACGGCGACGGAACCGTCCTCGGTCTGGGCGCTGGCACCGTTGACTGCCGCGACCTGAGAAGAGGTCTGGGTGATCTGGCCTGCCGAGCAAGCAGCGAGCAGCAAAGCGGATGCGGCAGCGACCGAAACGGCGCCACCGCGGCGTGCGACCGACTTCAGGGACTTCACGTCGATGTCCTCCATAGAGAGTTCTTTAAGGCGTATCAACGATTCACTTTAGCCTTTCGGCAGCCCCGATACACAGTTTGGGGACCGCGCGGAGATGCGCCCCACGCCAAAACGGGGGTCATCCGGGGGTATCCGGGCGCAAGGGGCGGGAAGGCGAAGGGGGAGCGCAGCCGGGCGCGACGGTGGCCGGGCGGCGGGAAGATCGCAGGTGCTAGAATCGTCACGTTGCTTTGAACCCCCGAAAGAGGAGACTTCATGGATTTCACAGTCGGAGAAGTGGTCGTCTACCCGCACCACGGTGCGGCCCGTATCGCCGACATTGAAAAGCGTGAGATGGGCGGGGAGGAGCTCGACTTCCTGGTCCTGAATATCTTGCAGTCTGATCTTTCGGTGCGTGTGCCGGTGAAGAACGCGGAGCTGGTGGGTGTCCGCGACGTGGTGGGGGAAGATGGCCTGCGGAAGGTCTTCTCGGTGCTGCGTGAGACGGACGTGGAGGAGGCCGGCAACTGGTCCCGCCGCTACAAGGCGAATCAGGAGCGTTTGGCATCGGGCGATATCAATAAGGTCGCTGAGGTGGTGCGCGATCTGTGGCGCCGTGACCAGGGCAAGGGTTTGTCGGCGGGCGAGAAGCGCATGTTGGGCAAGGCGCGCCAGATCCTGGTGGGTGAGTTGGCGCTGGCGGAGCCGGTGGATGAGAAGAAGGCCGACGGCATGGAGAAGGAAATCCAGTCGGTGATTGCGCGGCATGTGGAGCAGGGGCTCGTCGATAAGCCGCGCGATGATTTCGATCCTGAGGATGACGTCGATTTGGACGACCTCAGCTTCGACGACGATGACAGCGAGGACTAGCTCCCCGGTTGTCGCGCTTGTCGCGGCCGCGGGGCGCGGCACGAGGCTCGGCGCGGAGATCCCGAAGGCGTATGTGCAGCTGCGCGGACGTTCGCTGCTGGAGCGCTCGGTCACGGCGATGGAGACATCGGAGATCGTCGACCAGATCGGGGTGATTGTCAGCCCGGACATGGAGCCGCTCGCGCGCAGGCTGCTGCGCGGCCACGACGTCCAGTTCATCCACGGCGCGGGGGAACGCGCGGACTCCGTGTGGGAAGGGCTTAAAGCACTTTCGCTTATCGACGCCACCGTGCTCATCCACGACGCCGCCCGCGCCCTGACCCCGCCCGGAATGATCGCCCGCGTGGCACGCGCGGTCTTAGACGGGGCTCCGGCGGTCGTGCCAGTTGTGCCGGTCGCGGACACCATCAAGCGCGTTTCCGACGACGGCGCGACGGTTCTCGGCACGCCCGACCGCGCCACCCTGCGCGCTGTTCAGACGCCGCAGGGTTTCGACCTAGCCACGTTGCGCGCCGCGAACGAGAAGTATTTCTCGCAGGTCGGCTCGGCTGCGGCGGGCGCAACCTCGGCAGCTCCCGCAGCTTCCGCGGCCGGGCACCCCGGTTTCACTGCCACCGACGACGCGAGCCTCATGGAGTGGTTCGGCGTCCCCGTGACGACGGTGCAGGGCGACCCGATGGCGTTCAAGATCACCACCCCGATCGACCTCGTGCTGGCCGAGCGCATCACGGAGGAGGCGGAGCCGACGGTCTTCGACGTCCCGGACAGCTAGCGTCCCGGGCAGCTAGTCGCGAGCCCCGAGCATTGCGACAGAAAGTCGCGGGGGAGCAATATTGTGCCGATCATTTATTCCACGGTTGGCCGGGGTAGGCGCGTTTGTGCGCCATCATCGCCCGGAAGATGTCGGCCGCGGCACGTGGTTCCCGTTCACCTGCGGTGTCCGCGAGCGTGCCCGCTGCGATTTCGTCCATCGGCGCGACTCCGGGCAGCAGGACCTCGGCGAGGAAAGAGGAGTCTGCTGTGGCCGCCCCGACATAGCGTGCAGCGTGGACTTCATTCGCGTCGATTGCGGTCCAGTCGACACCCCAACCTGCCGAGCGCAGGAGCTGGTCGAAAAAGAAGCGCTGCGTCCGCGAATTCCCGTCGCGGAAAGGATGGACGAGAGTGAGTTCGCACCAGTGGTCGGCGACTGTCGAAACAGCGCCCAGTAGGTTGGTCGCATCACCGGCGTGAGTGGTGTTTCGGAATTCCTCGGCTCCTGAGGCCGGTGGTGTGCGCCGAGCAATGTCGCGCATGACGCGGTCGAGCTCCTGGTCGACGAATTGTGCGCGGCACATCGGCAGCCCCATCGCACCGACTTCTACGGTGCGGATCTGGCCGGCCCAGGGGTAGATGTCTTGGAGAAGATACCGGTGTACCCAGCATAGGTCGGCACGGGTGAAGGTTGTGAGGGGTTCGCCGTGTTCGAGTTCGAATAAGCGGAGGGCGGCGAGTTCGCCAGCGATCTCGTCGAGAGCGCGAGGATCCGAGATGCCGAAGTAGTTTTCTGGCGCTGAGCTCGCCTGATGCGCCATGCCCTATGTGCTGGCAGCGATTCGGCGGCGAAGCTCACGGGCCCGTGGCGTGTCCCCGAGACCGTGGGCTTCGAGAACGTGGAGGACTGCTTGGTCCCCAGAGAGTTCGCCGCGGAGGATTCGCCGGCCTTGGCGTTCAGCGCCGGGGGACAAGGGCTGTCCGGCCATGGTCATGGAAGCATCCACGGCGGCCACCTTCTGGTCTTCGGTGCGATGGTCGTCGGTGCTGCGACCGAAAGCACGACGGTGAGCGTGCGAGTCCTTCACAGGGGTGGCCTCCTTCCTGCGGCAGGTTCGCAGTTGCAAGTAGTGGCCATTCTAGCAGGCTGGAATGCCTAGTAGAGTCGGGGAGCATGACAGATTTGCGCGTCGGAACTGCGTTTGATGCCCACCAGATCGAGGAGGGCAAGCCGTGCTGGATCGCGGGCCTGCTCTTTAAGGACACACCGGGGTGCGAGGGGCACTCGGACGGCGATGTGGTGTCCCACGCGATCGTGGATGCGGTGCTGTCGGCGGCGGGCCTCGGGGACCTGGGCAGCTTCGTGGGTGTGGGCCGCCCGGAATATGAGGGAGTGACGGGGGCGCACCTGCTCAAGGAGCTGCGGACCAAGCTCGAAGCGGAGGGCGTCGAGGTGGTGAATGTGTCGGCTCAGCTGATCGCGCAGACTCCGAAGATGGGGCCCGTGCGCGAGGAGGCGGAGCGGGTGCTGTCGGAGGCGCTCGGCGCGCCGGTGTCCGTGAGCGCGACGACGACGGACCACATGGGCTTCACTGGCTCCGGCGAGGGGCGGGCGGCGGTGGCGACAGCGCTGGTGGAACGAAAGTACCTTCTTTAGGAACTTAAGTCTCCTACCTGCTGTTTAAGGTTCCGTACAGCGAACGCCAGGGTTATGTTGAGGTCATGCGAAAAATGACCATACGGGCCCTGGCGGCCGTGGCGGTGATGGCCGCTGCTACGGCGCAGGCGCCATGTGCCGCGGCTGTACCCGCGATGCCGCAGGGGTACCCGATCGAGAATCTGGACACGAAGTGTGAATCCGGCGTTACCCCGGAGTGGCGGTACGGCGAAACCGCGAGGCGCTATTTGGCGGACGGGACATTCCAGTTCACCAACCGCACCGACCAGACCGTGCCGTACACCGCGACGGTGGAGACAGGCACGAACCACAAGATCGAAGCCAATTCGAAGGCGACTCTCCCGAACGGCTGGGATACCACGGCGAAGGCGGATATCGGCCTGAAGGAATCCAACGGCTGGATCGAGGGCGAGACTTTCGGTCCGATCAAGCTCGGCCCCGGCGAGTCCTTCCGCGTGGACTACGGGGTGCTGGAGAAGGACTTCATCTCGATGTTCGTCACCTGCGACAACGGTGTGCTCCGGAACGGGCCCGGCGCGAACGTGATCCGCGGTACCGGTCCGGCGGAGCGCTACGCGTTCGCGTACATCATCAAGGCGGACGGTTCTGTGTCCAATCTGGCGATGGAGATCCCGTCCCGGGCTGAGGGTGCGAATTCGAAGCCGGCGGGCGACACGTACACGGCGACGTCGGGCCCGAGCTTGGAGAAGATCGCCAGCGAGCGGGACTCGGTGGTCAAGCCCGACGCCAGCTTCCGCCGTGACACTAACTGGCCGACCCTCGGCCAGCAGGCGAAAGGCGGCGACAAGTCGTATTACCCGTACGACATCGAGGCGGTGGCGCCGACGTACCGGAAGCCCGGCTACTCCCAGGACTTCCTGAACTGGTCGAAGGGCGACTACACCTTCCGCCCCGTGACGGACTACGTCGTCGGAGCAGAGAACAACCAGTACCTGAACTGGATGGGCGAGGACGGCCGGTTGCCGGCTGGCTGGCTCACCTCCGTCGGTGCGGTCAAGCGCGCCTACATGCCCGTGGGCACCGCTTTGAAGCCGATCGACTTGAAGCCCGGCGAGCGTGTCCGCGTCGAGTACGGCACCACGATGACCCGGATCAACTACCGGGAGATCTCCGCCGGCCGCGACGGGAAATACTCCCGGGTCACGTCCCACCCCCAGTCCAGCGCCCCGAGCGGGTTCTGGGCCGAGGCGACGGTGACGAGCCCGGACGGCACTAAACGCACGGTCGATGTCACACCGGACGAGTACCGGAATCTTCCCGTGCCGACCCAGACCTACCTCTAAACACAATTCAAGAAAAGGAACCCACCATGAAACGCATCATCGCCGCTATCACCGCTGTGACCCTCGCCTTCGCTCCGGCGGCTAACGCGCTTCCGCAGCGCGACTTCGACGCCACCAACCCGACCACCATCGGTGAGCGTTGCACGAACCCGGGCGACCGCGGCCAGACCGTCAAGATCGTCCGCAGCTACTTCGACGGCTCGGCGGGCACGTGGACGGTGTCCAACTACAACGACGAGCCGCTTCCGCTGACCCGCTCCATCAAGGAAACCAAGACGAAGACGTGGAACGTCACCGCCGGCCTCAGCTTCGATGTGGCCAAGCTGATCCAGTTCACCTTCTCCACCAGCTACACCACTGCGCAGGCGTACGAGGTCGGCGAGCAGGTGGGTCCGTACAACGTCGCGCCGGGCAAGACTGCCGTGATGCAGGCCGGCTGGATCGTCTCTGATTTCGAGGGGCAGGAGACGGTGTGCGGCTCCGATAACACGTGGCAGGCGACAGGCAAGACGTTCACGGCGACGATGCCGAAGGAGCGCCATGTCCGCGTGAGCACCCGCGACAACATGGACTGGGGCGAGTAAATGAGGAAGCTTGCAGCGGCCCTTGCGGGCGCCGCCATTGTGCTGCCGTGCGTTCTGGTACCGGGAGTGCAGGCTGGGGCAGCCGCTTTGCCCAGCGCCGCCGAGTTCGAGCTCCCGCAACGCTGGAACGACGACTTGGCGCCGGGCAGCCACTGCGCCACCCCGGGGCAGACCGACACGTATGTCGAGGCCACGAGGCGCTGGTTCAAGCAGACCGATGCCGCGAGCGTGAGCAACGACACTGACGGCCCGGTGCCTGTTTCCCAGAACGTGAAGGAAAAGCGGGTGGAAACCCTCGAGGTGTCGGGCACGTTCACGCCGAAGGGCGACCTGGTCAAAAATGTCTCCCGCGCGTACGGCTGGAAATACGTCCACGAGGCCAGTTGGACGCTCAACCAGAAGGTCGGTCCGTACACGTTGCCCGCCGGCACGCAGGGGCGCCTGGTGTGGGGATTCACCATGCTCGACGGCGACGCCCAAGATGTGAGGTGTTCGGAGGATCAGGTGTGGGAGGCCGTCGATAAGCGTTATGCGTTCAGCGTTCCTGAGGCGCGCTATGCGGAACTCAAGGTGGATTCCGCGGAACTGTAGACTGCGGTTGTGACTCAACGCATTTTCGACACCGCGACCCGCACTCTCCGCGATTTTGAGCCTGTCCGGAAGGGACATGTCTCGATGTACGTGTGCGGTGCGACGCCGCAGTCTTCGCCGCACATCGGGCACCTGCGGTCGGGCGTGGCGTTCGATATCGTGCGCCGTTGGTTCGAGGCGAACGGGCAGGATGTCGCGTTCGTGCGCAACGTGACGGATATCGACGACAAGATTCTCACCAAGGCCGCCGACAACGGCCGCCCGTGGTGGGAGTGGGTGTCCACGTACGAGCGCGAGTTCACGCGCGCGTACAACACGCTGGGTGTGCTGCCGCCGAGCGTGGAGCCGCGCGCGACGGGGTTCGTGACGCAGATGGTCGACTACATGCAGCGCTTGATGGACAACGGCTTCGCGTACGCGGCGGACGGTTCCGTCTACTTCGACGTCGCCGCGTGGGTCGCGGCGGAGGGGTCGGATTACGGTTCGCTGTCGGGCAACCGCGTCGAGGAGATGGAGCAGGGCGAGACGGACAACCGCGGCAAGCGCGGGGCGCACGATTTCGCGTTGTGGAAAGCGGCGAAGCCGGGTGAGCCGAGCTGGCCGACGCCGTGGGGCGACGGGCGTCCGGGCTGGCACTTGGAGTGCTCGGCGATGTCGACGTGGTACCTCGGGGGGACCTTCGACATTCACGGCGGCGGGCTCGACCTGCAGTTCCCGCACCACGAGAACGAGCAGGCGCAGTCCCACGCCGCGGGCGATGGTTTCGCGCGCTACTGGATGCACAACCACTGGGTGACCATGGCGGGCGAGAAGATGTCGAAGTCGCTGGGCAATGTGCTCAGCATCGACAACATGCTGGAGGACGTCCGCCCGGTCGAGTTGCGCTACTACCTCGGTTCCGCGCATTACCGCAGCGTGCTCGAGTATTCGCCGGCTGCTTTGCAGGAAGCGGCAGTTGCTTATCGACGAATCGAGGACCTCATCACCCGCACCTCCGCCACCGGCCCCGTTGAGCTGGGGCAGTGGACCCCTGCTTTCGAGGCCGCAATGAACGAGGACTTTGGCGTGCCCAAGGCGCTGGCTGAAATCCACACCACTGTCCGCACCGCGAATAAGGCTCTGGCGGACGGTGACGCGGAGCGTGCGCGTGAGCTTGCGGGTTCCGTGCGCGCGATGACGGCGGTGCTGGGCGTCGACCCGGTCGAGTGGGTTACGCGCGGCGGGGTCGGTGCTGGTGGCGAGGGCTCCGCCGATTCCGCCGGCGCGCAGGAAGCCCTCGATGTGCTTGTCCGTGCGGAGCTCGAGCGCCGCGCGCAAGCCCGCGCCGACAAGGACTGGGCCACCGCTGACGAGGTGCGCGACCGTCTCTCTGCCGCAGGCATTGAAGTCACTGACACCGCTGACGGTGCGACGTGGGAGCTGAAGGGAAAATAAATCATGGCTAAGCCGTACGAACGCCCCGATAAGCAGAAGCGGAATAAGAAGGGTTCCACTAAGGGATCGGGTGGTCAGCGCCGCCGCGGTCTCGCCGGTAAAGGTCCGACCCCGAAGGCGGAGGACCGCGTCTACCACTCCGCGCACAAGAAGAAGCTGGAGCGGCAGCGCCGCGACTCTGGCCGTCATGAGCGCGAGCAGGCGGACCTGGTGGTCGGCCGTAACCCGGTGATCGAGTGTCTGCAGGCAAAAGTGCCGGCGGAAGCGCTGATCGTGGCGCAGGGAACGGGCCACGACGACCGTCTCAGCGAAGCGGTCCTCATCGCGAATACCCGGCAGATCCCGGTGCATGAGGTGCCGCGCCGGGAGCTCGACACCATGACCGGCAACGGTCTGCATCAGGGCATCGGCCTGAAGATCCAGCCGTACAAGTACGCGGATGTCTTCGACCTCATCGCATCGGTGACGGAGCGCAACCAGACCGGCATGTTCGTGGTGCTCGACAACATCACGGACCCGCGCAACCTCGGCGCGGTGATCCGCTCGACGGCGGCGTTTGGCGGCCACGGCGTCATCATTCCGGAGCGCCGATCCGCGCAGGTCACAGGTGTCGCATGGCGCACGTCGGCGGGCACCGCTGCGCGCCTTCCGGTCGCCCGCGCGACCAATATCACGCGCACGATCAAGCAGTTCAAGGACAACGGCTACATGGTCGTCGGCTTGGATGCGGGCGGGGAGCACACCCTGGACACCTTCCACGCGGCGACGGACCCGGTGGTCATCGTCGTGGGCTCCGAGGGCAAGGGCATTTCCCGGCTCGTGCGGGAAAATTGCGACGTCATCATGTCTATTCCCACCGAAGACTGGGTGGAGTCGCTCAACGCGTCCGTCGCAGCAGGCGTTGTGCTCAGCGAGTTCGCGCGTCAGCGGCGCGTCGAGAGCTAAAGCCCAAAGAACTTAACGACGAGCTCCGCCCCCACCACCTTGTCCGTCCCCGGCCCGATTTTCTCGTCGAGCTGCTTGGGACTCGGGACGAGGTGACCCATGCCCTCGATGGACCACAGCTCGACGCTCGCGGACTGCGCGGGCGAGCCGGGCACACCAGGACCGAAGCGGTCGACGCGCACACCGTCGCCTGACCCCGAGGTGTGGTGCGCCGGATTCAGCCCGTTGAGCGCGGCGAAAAAGCGCGCGGAATCAATGGCGGAGCGGGCAGTTCCGCGGTTGGCTTTGCCGATGCCGGAATGCCCGCCCTCGTACGGAACGAGGGGATCAGCGGTGCCTTGAACGCACAGGACAGGCACGGGAACCCAGTCGGGAAGAAGCGCAGCCATCTCCGGCAGCAAGTTGTCGTCGGTGGGCCACGCAGACCCGAAGCAGGCGATGCCGTCGAGCATGCCGGGGCGCTCGAGCGCGAGACGTTGAATCATCGCGCCGCCGTTGGAGAATCCGCATCCGATCACGGGGCCGCGGGAGGTGGGGAGGAGGGAGGAGAGGAAGGAGGAGTCGTCGATAAGCAATTGGCGTGCTTTTTCCTGGAAGCCGACGCGGTGGTCGTTGAAATGCCTCTCGACGCCGTCAGGGTAGATCACGATGCAGCCCCAGTCCGCGAGCGCGTCGAATGTGTTGCCCGTGAAGCGGCGCGCGACGCTGCCGGACTGGAGCGAGCCGTGCAGGAAGAGGATCACGGGCGCATCTGGCGCGGGGTCGTCGGGGAGCACTTCGGTGAAGCGGCGCTGCATGCCGTCGTGCTCGATGGTGCGGCGGTTCACAATCACGCTGTATAGGGTAGTCACATGGCGCAAAGACGGGGCACGCTGGCATCGATCGCGGCGGAGGTGGGCGTGTCCCGCACGACAGTGTCGAATGCGTACAACCACCCCGACCAGCTGTCGCCCGAGCTGCGCGAGCGCATTCTGGCGGCGGCGCGGGCGCGTGGCTACGCGGGGCCGGACCCGACGGCGCGCAGCTTGCGCACTCGCCAGGCGGGGGCCGTCGGCGTGATCCTCACTGAGCACCTCGCGTACGCGTTCGAGGACCAGGCATCGATCGACTTCCTCGCGGGTTTGAGCGAGAGTTCCGCTGGCGCGGGCAACGCGCTCACCCTCATCCCGCTCGGCCCCAGCCAAGGCACGGGCATCAGCCCACTTGTCGCGAGCGCGCTTGTCGACGCCTTCGTCGTCTACTCCGTCCCCCAATCCGAACCCCACCTGGATGCTGTCCTCGCCCGCGGCGTGCCCGTCGTGGTGTGCGATCAGCCGTACCCGGCAGACGGCGGCGCGTATGTGGGCATCGACGATGCAGACGCGATCAAGCCTGCGGCGCGTGCCCTGGTCGAGGCGGGGCACCGCCACGTCGGGATCGTGGGCAAGCGACTGTTTTGCGACGAGTCCCGCGAAGGCGCCGTCACCCCGGCCGAAGTCGCCGACGCGGACATGCACGTTCAGCGAGGCCGCATCCAGGGGGCGCTGGAGGTTTTCACGGAGGCGGGGATCGGGAAGGTGCCCATCGTGACGCGTCATTTCAACGACCACGCCTCAGCCGTCGACGCCGCACGCTCGCTTTTCGACGCCTCCCCCCATCTCACCGCCGTCCTCTGCACCACCGACTCCATGGCCCTCGGCGTCCTGGATTACTGCGCTTCCGCTGGCCTGGACGTGCCGGGGGATGTGTCTGTCACCGGTTTCGACGGCGTCGAGCAAGCCCTCGCCCGGGACCTGACCACGGTGGTGCAGCCCAATAAACAAAAGGGCGAGACCGTGGGGCGGGTACTCACCGAGCTGATTGAGGCCGCCGCGCAGGACTCTCATCCGGCTGCGCAGGCCCAACGTGGCCCGCAGGTTCTCCTCCCGACCGAATTCAGGCCTGGGCGGACTGTCGCGCCGCGGCGAGAGCGGTGAGGAAGTTCGCGACCTCTGCAACCGAGCCGAGCTGGTAATTCGCGGCGGTGTCGGTGGGGCTGCTGGGGCGCTGGACTTTGATGCCGATATCAGTGCCAGCAGTGTCGAGCACCGCGAGGGCGGTCTCGTCGGTCACGTCGTCGCCGGCGAAGAGCGTCGCGGTGTAGCGGGTCTTCTCGGCGGCGAGCCAGGTCCCTTTGGTGGTGTCGATGGCGGAGAATTCCACGACATTGTGTCCGGGGGTCACGGGGCGGCCGCCGGTGGGCAGGGTGAGGGCCTGCTGGAGAAGCGAAGCGGCAGTCTCAGGATCGGTTTCGGCGAGGGCAGCGACGTGAAGGACTCGTTGGTAGGGCTTGGATTCGACGAAGGGGGTGGGGTGGGCGTCGATAAGCTGCTCGAGTTCGGCCTGGATTGCGTCGAGGTACGCGCGGTCGTCGGCGCTGAGTGCGGGGCCGCCGCTGGTGGGCTCGGCTCCATGCGAGCCGACGAGCGCGACGGGCGGGCCGAGCGGGCAGACGTGGCGCAGGCCGTCCAGGTGGCGGCCGGAGAGGATGGCGACGCTGGTGCCCGGCAGCCCCGCGAGCGTTTGCAGCGCGTCGATCGCGCGCGGGTCCGGCGTGACGGCGTACGCGTCGGGGCGAAGTTCGCAGATGGTGCCGTCGAAATCCATGCAGATGAGCAGCGTTTCGGCGTGGGCGAGGTACGCGAGCGCGTCATGCGGGTCGGGGAGCGTCATTGCGCGACCAACTTGATGGTGGGACGGTCGAGGGCATCGCTGCGGAGCTTGAGCGTGATCACGTCGTCGGTGAGGTGCGTGACGTCGAATTCGGCACCTTCGGTGAGCAGCGCGGTGAGTTGGTCGTGGACGCGGCGGGAGCCGCCGATGCAGTCTTCGCGGACATCGCCGACGCGCACGCCTTTGAGGCGCACGACGCCGTCGTCGATCGAGGCACCGGCTTGCAGCGGGGCGCATGCGGTGCGCGCGGTGAGCGATTCGGCGCCGAAGACGACGAGCGCGCGTCCGGCGGCGTCAGCTGGCACCGCGCCGGGGACGTTGGGGTCGGTGTAGACGGCGGTGACTTCCCACGTGCGGCCGCCCAAGACATGGTCGGGTTCGGCTGAGCATCCGGCGAGCAGCAGGCACGCGGCGATGGCGAGTGCGCGTTTCATCGTTTGACCTCCCGCAGCGCGTCGAGAAAGGAATCAGCCCAGCGCGTGACGTCGTGTTCCATGACGTGCGCGTGCATAGCCAGCATCGCATCGCGGGCTTCAAGGCTATTTTGCTTATCGACGGCTCCCACGATCGCCCCCTTCACCGCCTCCACGTCGAAGGGGTTGCACAGGTGCGCGCGGTCGAGTTCTTCGGCAACGCCGGCGAATTCGGACAAGACGAGTGCGCCACTGCCGTCGGGGTGGCAGGCGACATATTCTTTGGCCACGAGATTCATGCCGTCCTTGAACGGCGTGACCAGCATGATATCGGCGGCGGAATAGTAGTCCCGCAGTTTCGACTTGGGGACCGAGTGGTGCTCGTAGTGCACGACGGGGTTGCCGAGTGAACCGTAGCGGCCGTTGATGCGCCCGACAGCTTCCTCCACTCCGGCGCGGGTCTTCTTGTAACTGGCGATGCGCTCTCGCGACGGCGTCGCCACCTGGATCATGGCGACGGAGTCGAGTCGGCCCTCCTCGAGGAGCTCCTCGATCGCGGTGAGACGCTGCAGGATGCCTTTGGTGTAGTCGAGGCGGTCCACCCCCAGCATCAGGGTGCGGGGGTTGGCGACAGAGCCGCGGACCTTGTCGATCGCCGCGTCGTCGGAGCGCCCGAACTCGGAGGTGTCGATGGAGATGGGAAAGGTGCCGGTACGGGGCGTCGATAAGCTGCTTGTGGTGGCGATGTCCCGGAAGTTCTGCTCATCGCGTGCGCGCTGAAACCCGATGAGATCGGCGCCTTCGAGTCCGCGTAGCACCTCGTCGCGCCACGGCAACTGGCGGAAGAGATCCGAGCCGGGGAACGGAATGTGCAGGAAGAAGCCGATGGTCACATCGGAGCGCAGCTTATGCAACAGCCCTGGGACGAGCTGGAGCTGGTAGTCCTGCACCCACACCGTCGCGCCAACCGCAGCGACCTTCGCCGCCTCGCGCGCGAATTTCTCGTTCACCGAACGGTACCGCTGCCACCAGTGTCGATGATAAGCCGGCGTGACAATCAGGTCGTGGTACAGCGGCCACAAAGTGGAGTTGGAGAAGCCTTCGTAGAAGAGGTGAAAGTCATCGTCGTCAAGCTGAACTGGGTGGAGCGTGATGCCGTCGTTGTCGAACGGCTCGAAGCTCGCGTTCGGTGCCCCGGGCCAGCCCACCCAGCAGCCCTGGTTCGCCTTGAGTACGGGCGCGAGTGCCGCGACGAGTCCGCCCGGCGATGCCACCCACCGCCCGTCGACGTGATCGACCGGGAGGCGGTTCGCGACGACGACGAACTGGTTATCCCTCATCGCTGGTGGTCTTCTTGGCAGCCTTCTTCGTCGTCTTCTTGGTGGTCTTCTTCGCTGCCTTCTTGGCGGTCTTCTTCGTCGACTTCTTCTTCGCTGCCTTCTTGGCGGTCTTCTTGGTCGACTTCTTCTTCGACGCCTTCTTGGTGGACTTCTTCTTCGTGGCCTTCTTCTTCGCTGCCTTCTTGGCCGTGGAGCCTTCCTCCTCAGCCTCCGCGATCTCCGCCTCGAAGTCCTCAGCGAAGCGCTTGTACACCAAGCCCTGCGGCTCGATGCCGAGCATGCACATGAGCGTCACACCGTCGACAAGATCGTCCGCGTACGTGGCCACGATGCGGCGTGCGCCAGAAGCCGTCTGCTCCTCGACCGTGTGGACGGCTGCATCCGGGTTGGGGCGGCTGTCGGTGATCTTTGGGGGCACGAAAAACCTCCTGGGGTCTTGCCGGGCGGTGAACAGATTTGACCCGTTTATTCTACGCCATCGCCGCCTGTGCTGGGCGGGGTGGCCGGGTTCTGCTTCGGGTGCTTCTTTGCCAGGGGATTTTTGATCGGCATGTGCATCTTGGGCACGGGCTTCTTCGGATGCTTCTTGGCGGGCTTTTGCGGAGCCTGCTTTTTAGCCAGTTCCTTCTTCGCCTGGTTGCGGGCGATCTGCTCGGCGCGGCGACGCATTGCGGCTTGCTCCGCGCGGCGGATCTGCTGGAAGGTGATGCGGCCCGCGGCGCGGAAGGCATTGTAGGGGTTGAACATCTGCGGGCGGCGGATGCGGCGGGCGATCCACTCGCCGAGGACCACTCCGCCGGCGAGCGCCATACACGTGCTCACAGCCGTGAAGATATTGTTCAGACCCAGCACGGTCTGGTCGTTGAGCAGGGCGTACATGCCGCGGTACACGCCGGAACCCGGCAGGAAGGGGGTGACGCCGGCGACTTCCACGATCAAAGGGGCGATCAAGTAGCGGCGGGCAATCAAACCACCGGCGAGACCGACCATGATCGCGCACAGCGCGGTCGCGAGGAGGCGGCCGGAGCCGAAAGGAATCAGAACCGCGTAGTAGGCGAAACCGCCGAAAAAGGCGGTCGCGGCAGTCGCGATGATGGCGGGGACCTCCGCATACACCGCCAGAGCGAAACCAGCTGCGGCGAACACACCGCCGAGGCTGCGCACGATGGCGGAGCCGTACGTCGGGGTCGGTGGCTGCGTCTCAATCGGGGGAAGGCCAGCGCCGAATAAGTCGGCGATCTGAATGCCGCCGGCCACGCCGGCGATGATCGCGCCGGTGAACAACACCGCCTGGAAGAAGCGGCCGCTGGCGGTGACGGGGGAGCCGGTCACACCGTCCTGAAGTGACTGGACCAGCGTCAAACCGGCCAGCAGGACGATAATGCCGGTGGCGATGACCTGGCTGGGCACGATCGTGGTGCCCGCGCGGGATGCCAACGAATAGAACACCGCAGCCGGAACCGTGGCCATGAAGCCGCCGACGACGCAGTGGTAAAAATACGGCAGTTCGTTTTTGCCCATCCACGCGTTGATCACGGTGATCAACGATGCGGTCACGGCGCCCAGAACCGACATGAGCAGGTCGCCGCCGAGCAGAATCGCGATGGACGCACCCATGATCGCCCAACCGGCAATGGACACCCACTTCGGGTACGGCGGGGCGGCAGCATCGAGCTCGTCGAGAATCTTCTCCGCGATTTCCGGCGGCGTCGCACCTGCACGGATGGAGCGGATCAGGCGGTCGACCTCCTGGAGCTTGGAGAAATTTTCCGACATGTCCGTGACCACACGGAACACGTTCAACGGCTGCTTGCGTACGGTGCCGATCACGGAATTGATCGTGATCGTGTTCATCGTGATGTCCACATGGCAGTAGTGCAGACCGTACGAGGACGTGACGGCGTGAATCTGCGCCTTCGCATCCGAACTGGTCGTGCCATTGGCGATGAGGATCTCGCCGACGCGCGCGCCGATCGTCATCACAGCCGCGACCTGGGTGGGGTCTGTCAGATCGACAGGTGCCAGGACTGAAGGCGGCGGAGACGTGCGCGCCTGGTCGATGGTCGCGACCGGGTTATCGGTGCGCATCGACTCACGCATACTCTTGAACAGCGGTGCCACACCGTCACACTATCCGCCCGTGCTGTGTGGTGCGAGGAAAGGCCCCTTTTGTGGACAGGGCAGATCTGCTTGTAGAATCTCGCGCAGTGCTGGAGTGGCGCAATCGGTAGCGCAACGGTCTTGTAAACCGTAGGTTGCGAGTTCAAGTCTCGTCTCCAGCTCAAAGGGAACCCCGGTCAGGCTCGTTGTCTGGCTGGGGTTTTCACGTTCGCGGACGAGGGGGGCGGCGGCGCTAGCCAATGTTGGAGGAACTCCCCCGGCAAGCCGAAACAGAGGTACAGTCGGCATTCAGGAAACGTTCAGTCTCCGCTTGTTAAATAGGTCATTCACGCGTGGTGTGCTTTTTGGAAGCGTGCCACCACATTCAACGAAGAAAGAGACTGCCATGGCTGATACGCCTACTCCGCAAAACGTCAAGGTGCTCGTTGTCGATGATGAGCCGAATATTGTCGAGCTGCTCACGGTGTCCCTGAAGTTCCAGGGTTTCGATGTTGAGGCTGCGGAGTCCGGCCAGGAGGCGCTGAAGATGGCGCGCGAGCTGAAGCCGGACGCCTACATCCTCGATGTGATGATGCCGGGGATGGACGGTTTCGAGCTGCTGGGCAAGCTGCGCGGCGAAGGCCTCGACGCGCCGGTGCTGTTCCTCACCGCGAAGGACGGGGTGGAGGACCGGATCCACGGTCTGACCATCGGCGCGGATGATTATGTGACGAAGCCGTTCTCGCTCGAGGAGGTCATCACGCGTCTGCGCGTCATTCTGCGCCGCGGCAATGTCGCCGAGGGGGAGACGGAAGATG
Source organism: Corynebacterium sp. 20-84 (assembly GCF_053479455.1). NCBI lineage: Bacteria > Bacillati > Actinomycetota > Actinomycetes > Mycobacteriales > Corynebacteriaceae > Corynebacterium > Corynebacterium sp. 20-84. The sequence continues at coordinate 42,114 of NZ_JBRBCB010000009.1, read as the reverse complement.
CGACGATCCGTTACGCAGATTTGACGCTTAACGACGAAACGCATGAGGTCACCAAGGCCGGCCAGATCGTCGAGCTGTCGCCGACGGAGTTCAATCTCCTCCGCTACCTGATGCTGAATGCCGAGGTGGTGCTGTCCAAGGCGAAGATTTTGGACAACGTGTGGCACTACGATTTCGGCGGCGACGGCAACGTCGTGGAGTCCTACATCTCGTACCTGCGTCGCAAGGTGGACACGGGTGATACGCCGCTGATTCACACCGTCCGCGGCGTGGGCTACGTGCTGCGTACCCCGCGCCAGTAATGGCGTCGCCGAGATTGGAGCCAGCCCCGGCGAAGCTCAGCCGCTTGGTCAGGAACCGTGTGCCCACGTTGCGCGTGCGCACACGGTTGTTGATCATTCTCATGGTGATCTCGGGGCTGGGACTGACGGGCATGTCGGTCGCGGTGTGGGGTCTCACCCGGGACCAGACGTACGAGCGGGTGGACAAGGACCTCCGCAGAGGCCTGACGACGTGGGCTCTAAGCCCCGAGATCCGCCAATCCTCCCCGGATACGTATTTGCCCAGTCAGTTCATTCTCATGACGGCTGTGCCGGGGCATCCTCCGCGCATCGACAATATCGGCGGGTGCTATCCGCGGCTGTCTGAGCTGGTTTTCGACCGCCGCCCCCGGACCGTCGGCGCGGAGTGCATCATCGACCAGAAGGAAGGCCTGAAATTCCGGGTCATTGCTATTCAGGCTCCTGATGGAACATCGACTGTGGTGGCCAAGTCGCTCGAGCAGGAGAGCGGGATGCTGGAGTCGCTGGCGGCGGTGTTGGCGTCGATAAGCTTGCTTGTTTTGGCGATGATGGGCGTTGCCGGAACCTTCTTTGTGCGCCGTGCGCTGCTGCCGCTGAAGGATCTGGAGTACACCGCTTTGGCGATCGCCGACGGAAATATTGATTCCCGTGCTCCCGCGTGGCCGCGCGACACCGAATTCGGGCGCCTGTCGTACGCGATGAACACGATGGTCAGCCAGCTGCAAGAGACGCTTGATGAATCCCGGGCGAAAGAGGAGCAGATGCGCCGTTTCGTCGGCGACGCGTCCCATGAGCTGCGCACGCCGCTGACCAGTGTCCGCGGCTACACCGAGCTGTACCGCGCTGGCGTGACCGACGACGCTGACATGGTCTTGAGCAAGATCGATGAAGAATCCGCGCGCATGAAACTCCTCGTCGAAGATCTGCTGGCGCTCACTCGCGCCGAAGGCTCCCGCCTTGAGATGCGCACTGTCGATGTTCTCGAACTCGTGCTGTCCGTGAGTAGCTCCGCGCACGCCGCATTTCCCGGGCGGACCCTTGAAGTCGAGAACGCCGCCGCCGATATTCCCGTGGTCTCCGGCGATCCCGACCGCCTCCACCAGGTGCTGATCAACCTGGTCACCAACGCTTTCAAGCATGCCGGTGAGGATGCTGCCGTGCAGATCACCATCCGCGAATACCTCGACAATGTCTACATCGACGTCACCGATAACGGCTGCGGCTTGGCCCCCGAGGACGCCGACCATATCTTCGAGCGCTTCTACCGCGCCGATTCCTCGCGCAATCGCTCGAAGAGTTCCGGCGGCTCTGGGCTGGGCCTTGCGATCACCAAATCCATCGTCGAGCAGCACGGTGGCGCGATCACGGTGCGATCCGTGCTTGGCGAAGGCTCCAAATTCACCGTCAGCCTCCCGCGCCTGGAGAGCGCCGCCGGGAACAGCGGCGCTGAGGAGCCGTCGAGCGAGGCCTAGCTGCGGCGGCCATCTTCGCCGGTGCCGAGCTCCGCGCGGAGCTTTTCGGCGGCGGCGTCCATTTCTGCCGGGTCGGTGTCGTCGACACGCATGATGTTCTGCAGGCTGTAGCCCGACATGTCGTTGGCGGGGAAGACGTGAATGTGCGCGTGCGGGACCTCGAAACCTGCGATGAGGTAGCCGGCGCGCTGCGAACCGAATGCCTTGATCACGGCATTGCCGATCTCCTGCGCGACCTCGTTGGCGTGCAGCCAGATCTCCGGCTCGAGGTCCGTCCACTTGTCCACCTCGGCGACCGGAACCACGAGGGTGTGGCCGTACGCGACTGGCTCGATGGTCAAAAATGCGGCGACGGTCTCGTCGCGGTAGATGAAGCGGCCGGGGATCTCCCCGTTGATGATCTTGGTGAAGACTGTGCTCATGCCCGCCAAGGGTAGCGATACTATGGGCCGCATGCGCATCCTTGTGATCGGTTCGGGCGGCCGCGAACACGCCCTAGTTCATGCACTGAACGGCAATGCTGGTGCTGCTGGCGCTGGCGCGGATGAGCACGAGCTGCACGTCGCGCCGGGCAACGCCGGCATCGCGGGTCTGGCTACGCAGCACGCGCTGGACGTGACCGACGGGGCCGCTACGGTGGCGCTGGCTCGTGAAATCGGGGCGGATCTCGTGGTCATCGGACCGGAGCAGCCGCTCGTCGCAGGCGTCGCCGACGCCCTGCGTGAGGCCGACATCGCCGTGTTCGGCCCGTCGAAGGCGGCTGCGGCGCTCGAGGGATCCAAGGCGTTCGCGAAGGACGTCATGGCTGCGGCTGGTGTGCGCACCGCCGATGCCCGGCAGGTGACGGACGCCGCGGACATCGATGCCGCTCTTGACGCTTTCGGCCCCACGTACGTGGTCAAAGACGACGGTCTGGCCGGCGGCAAGGGCGTCGTGGTCACTCCGGACCGCGCCGCCGCGCGTGAGCACGCGGAGGCGGTATTGGCGGCCGGCAACCCCGTGCTTTTCGAGTCCTTCCTGGAAGGCCCCGAAGTCTCCCTGTTCTGCCTCGTCGACGGTGAGACCGTCGTACCCCTGCTGCCCGCCCAGGACCACAAGCGCGCCTACGACAACGATGAAGGCCCCAACACCGGCGGCATGGGCGCCTATACGCCGCTGCCGTGGCTGCCGGCGGGCGGGGTGCAGCGCATTGTCGACGAAGTCGTCGCGCCCGTCGCCGCCGAGATGGTTCGCCGCGGTACCCCGTATTCCGGTCTGCTGTACGCCGGTCTGGCGTGGGGTGCTAAAGGCCCGGCCGTCGTCGAGTTCAATGCCCGCTTCGGCGACCCGGAGACGCAGGCTGTTCTCGCGCTGCTGGAGATTCCGCTGGCAGAGGTTCTCCACGCCACGGCCACCGGCACCCTGCACGAGCTCGAGCCGCTGGCATGGCGCGACGGTTACGCGGTCACTGTCGTTCTCGCGGCAGACGGCTACCCGGCCAGCCCGCGCAAGGGCGACGCGATCACGGCACCGGGCACGCTTCTCGACGATCCCGCCAACGTCCTCCACGCCGGCACCTCTAGCGAAGGCACCGGCTACGTGTCCGCAGGCGGCCGCGTCCTCAACGTCATCGGTACTGGCGCGAGCCTGGAAGAGGCGGTGACCTTGGCCTACGAGACCATCGGGAAGATCGAACTGGACGGTTCCTTTTACCGCCGCGATATCGCTCGCCCGGCGATCGACGGCCAGATCTCGGTGGGCAGCTAGCTCCGCATCCGGGCCGCGGTCTCAGGCCGACGGCACGTGCACCCGGACCAGGGCAGCGAGGGGTCTGGATTTAGACGACAAATTCACCGCGGCAACAAAAATTGACCTGGGGTTTTGCCGGCGAGAGCGGCGCGAAGTCAATCGATATCCAGCAGCCCCCGGAAGACCCAGCCCCGTCCCCGGGACGACGTGCGATAATGGGGCGCGTGACTGACACGAAACCCCGTAATGCGAATGTCCTGTCCAACCGCTACGCGTCTGCCGAGATGGCGACGTTGTGGAGCGCGGAGCACAAGATCATCCTGGAGCGCCAGCTGTGGATCGCGGTGATGCGGGCGCAGCGTGACTTGGGAATCGATATCCCGGAGGAAGCGATCGCGGCCTACGAGAAGGTCGTGGACCAGGTGGATCTGGACTCCATTGCCGAACGCGAGCGGGTGACCCGCCACGACGTGAAGGCGCGCATTGAGGAGTTCAACGCGCTGGCGGGCCACGAGCACATCCATAAGGGGATGACCAGCCGCGACCTGACCGAGAATGTCGAGCAGCTGCAGATTTACCGCTCGCTGGAGCTGGTGCGCGGGCGCGCGGTGGCGGTGCTCAACGCCATCGGCAACCGGGCAGGCGAGTACCGCTCCCTGGTCATGGCAGGTCGCTCCCACAACGTGGCAGCGCAGGCGACGACACTGGGTAAGCGTTTCGCGTCGGCAGCTGATGAGATTCTGGTGGCGCTCGACCGTGTCGAGGACTTGCTGGGCCGCTACCCGCTGCGCGGCATCAAGGGCCCGATGGGCACGGCGCAGGACATGCTCGACCTAGTCGGCGGGGATGAGGCGAAGCTGAATCAGCTGGAGCAGGCCATCGCGAAGCACTTGGGCTTCCAGCGCATCTTCGACTCCGTGGGGCAGGTCTACCCGCGTTCGTTGGACTTCGATGCCGTCTCCGCGCTGGTGCAGCTGGGCGCCGGCCCGTCGAGCCTCGCCACCACGATCCGCCTGATGGCCGGCAACGAGACCGTGACGGAGGGCTTCAAGGAAGGCCAGGTCGGCTCGTCTGCGATGCCGCACAAGATGAACGCCCGCTCCTGCGAGCGCGTCGGCGGCTTCCAGGTGATTCTGCGTGGCTACCTCACCATGGTGGGAGATCTTTCCGGCCAGCAGTGGAATGAGGGCGACGTGTTCTGCTCGGTGGTGCGCCGTGTCGCGCTGCCGGATGCGTTCTTCGCCATCGACGGCATGATGGAGACATTCCTCACGGTGCTCGCGGAATTCGGTGCGTTCCCGGCGATGATCAACCGCGAACTGGACCGCTACCTGCCGTTCTTGGCCACCACGCGCATCCTCATGGCGAGCGTGCGCGCAGGTGTGGGCCGCGAGACGGCGCACGAGGTGATCAAGGAGCACGCCGTGGCGATGGCCTTGGATATGCGCGAAAACGGTGCCGAACAGAACCTGGTGCAGCGTCTCGCCGGCGACGACCGTCTGCCGCTCGACCAGCAGCAGCTCCAAAAAGCGCTGAAGGACCGCCACGCGTTTATCGGTGCGGCGGAGTCGCAGGTGGACAATGTTCTGGACCGTATCCAGGTGTGGGCAGAGAAATACCCCGAGGCGGCTGGGTACACCCCGGGGGAGATTCTGTAGTTAGGGCACGAGGGGGAAGGGGGAGCTCCTCCTCGTGCCCCCAATCAGGGAGGTAGCAGAGCTACTCGAAGTAGATTTCGTTTTCTGGGTATGCGGAATTTGGTTTGCCGGACACGAGTTTGATGCCGGTGGGGTCGATGCCGCCGTCGCTCTTTTCGGTGAAGCCGATGGCTGCGAGCTTGTATTCCTTGCCTTCCTCCAGGTCCGCAGTGCTTTCAGGAAGTTCCTCGGAGTCGTGGATGCCACAGAGCAACTCTGCGCTGCCGGCGATGTAGTTCGCGTTGCGTCCGCCGTCGCCGATCGGACGCAGCCTCGGAGCAAGTACGACTTCGCGTTCCTCCGCGTCGGGGCCGATGCCGAGGTATTTGAAGGTGGCGGTGAAGCACTTGAATCCGCTGTAGTCGTGGTCGGTTAGCTGTCCAGCGGCGATTTCTTCGATTTCTTCGACGGATTTCTCTTCCGGAGGGGCGACGGTGACTTCGAAGTAGGCCGGAGAATCGGTGGTGTGACTCGGGAGGATAATGCTGGCGGTGTCACCGAGTTTCAGCCGGGAGTCGGCCTTCGTGGGGGAGAAGCCGTCGGGTGCCCCTGGGGTCTCGACGTCGCTGTCAGAAGAATCCGAAGATTCGTCGTCCTTGCCGGCTGAATCACCGGAGGAGTCGGAGCCGTCGGTGGCCACGGTGTTTTCTGCTGCTTCGTCGTTGGAGTCGTTCGACGACGTGTCGGAGCAGGCGCTGAGGGTGAGAGCCGACGCGGTCAGGACGGACAGGAGTGCGGTTGTGTTCAACTTCTGGGTGAATTTGGACATAGTGAGCAGGGTAACTAAAAAGGTGGCGTGTGTCGCGACTTTCAGTGATGGTGCTGAGCCGTGCGAGAGAGTCGGGACTATAGTCTCACGCATGCGTCCAGAGCTTTCTGACTACAACCATCTTTCCGCCGGCAAGGTCCGTGAGATCTACGGGATCGACGACGACACCTTGCTGATGGTGGCCACCGACCGCATTTCCGCATTCGATTACGCACTTGAGCCGGAGATCCCGGACAAGGGCAAGATCCTCACCTACACCAGTGAATTCTTCTTCGATCTGCTCGACGAGTTCCCGAACCACCTCGCGGGCCCACTCGACGATGAGCGGATCCCGGAGGAGGTCCTCGGCTCCGCCTTCGTGGTGAAGAAGCTCGACATGATCCCGTTCGAGTGCGTGGCCCGTGGCTACCTGACAGGCTCGGGCAGGAAGGAATACGACAGCAACGGCGCAGTTTGCGGTGTCACCCTGCCAGAAGGGCTGCGGGAAGCATCGAAGTTGCCGGAGCCGATTTTCACCCCTGCCACGAAGGCGGAGCAGGGGGAGCACGATGAGAATGTGCGGTTTGAGTACGTCGTCAAGCATGTCGGCGAGGAGCTCGCGGAGAAGATGCGCGCAACGACGCTGGAGATCTACTCGCGAGCCGCGGAATACGCGGAGTCGCGCGGGATCATTCTGGCGGACACGAAGCTCGAGTTCGGTCTAGACAAGGACGGCACGCTGGTCCTCGCGGATGAGGTGCTGACGCCGGATTCGTCGCGCTACTGGCCTGCGGATTCGTACGAGGAGGGCAAGAGCCAGCCGAGCTTCGACAAGCAGTTCGTGCGCAATTGGCTCACCGGCCCGAAGTCGGGCTGGGATCCGAAGGAGGGGACGCCGCCGCCGGAGCTTCCGGGCTCTGTCGTGGAGGCCACGCGCGACCGCTACATCGAGGCGTACGAGCGTCTGTCGGGCCGTAAGTTCGCTTAAGCGCGCGGGCGCTACCATCGGTGGGCATGAGTGAAACGCCCACAGCACCTGTAGCAGCGAAGCACCCGATCACGCGCACGTTCCACGGCCGCGAGTTTGTGGATGATTATGAGTGGTTGCGCGATAAAGAGTCGCCGGAAACGCTCGCGTATCTCGAGGCAGAGAATGAGTACACGAAGCAGCAGACGGCGCACCTCGACGGCCTGACGGACGCGATTTACAACGAGATCAAGTCGCGTGTGAAGGAGACGGATATGTCCGTCCCGCAACGCCAGGGCGACTGGTGGTACTACGGCCGCACGGAGGAGGGCAAGAGCTACGGAATCAGCTGCCGCGTGCCCGTCGCGGACGGGAGTGATCCGTGGGTGCCACCGACGCTGCCCGAGGACGGTTCCGGTTTGCCGGGCGAGCAGGTTCTGCTCGATTTCAATGCGCTCGCTAAGGGGCACGAGTTCTTCTCGGTGGGCGCGTCGAGCGTGAGCACGTCGGGCCGCTACCTCGCGTTTTCCACAGATACGCAGGGCGACGAGCGCTTCGATCTCAAGGTCAAGGATCTCGAGACGGAGCAATTGCTTGACGACGAGATCCCCGGCATCTTCTACGGCGCCACCTGGGCCGGTGAGGACCACATCTTCTATATCCGCGTCGACGATGCATGGCGCCCGCACCAGGTGTGGCGCCACAAGCTCGGCACCAATGCCGCGGACGACGTGCTCGTCTACGAAGAGACCGACGAGAAATTCGGCGTTGGCGTGGCGGCGGAGCGTTCCGAGCGCTACGTCCTCATCGTCTCTGCGTCGTCGCTGACCACCGAGTACCGGGTGCTGCCCATGGACGACCCGGAGGGTGAATTCGGGGTGCTCTGGCCCCGTGAGCCGGGCGTGGAGTACAACGTCGACCTTGCCGTCCTCGAGCAGGACGGCAAGGAAGAAGAACGGTGGGTCGTCACCCACAACGCGCACGGCCCGAATTCCTCGGTGGGCGTCTGCGCGGCAGGCGCGGAGCTTCCGCCGTTGCGCGAACTGACGGAGCTCATGCCGCACAGCGACGAGGTGCGCATCGAAGGCACGGATTCCTACCGCGACTTCATTTTCGCAGCTTATCGACGCGGCGGGATCGGCCGCCTCGCCGTCGCCGACCTGACGGGAGGCGAATTCGGCGACTTCCGTGAGCTGGAATTCGACGAGGAGCTCTACACCGCAGGTCTCGCCGGCAACCCGGAGTGGGATGCTCCGGTGGTGCGGATCAGCTACACCTCATTCACCCAGCCGGCGCAGGTGCTCGACTACCGCGTCGCCACCGGCGAGCTCACACTGCTCAAGGAGCAGGAAGTCCGCGGCGGCTACAACCCGCAAGACTACGTCGCCGAGCGCATGTGGGCCATGGCCGATGACGGGACCAAGGTGCCGATGTCGGTGGTCCGGCGGGCAGATGTGGACGTCGATAAGCCTGCTCCTTGCTTGCTCTACGGGTACGGTTCCTACGAAGCGTCGACGGATCCTGGCTTTTCGGTGGCGCGGCTGAGCTTGCTCGACCGCGGCATGGTGTGGGTGTGTGCGCACGTGCGCGGCGGCGGCGAAATGGGGCGCCTGTGGTACGACAACGGCAAGATGCTGACGAAGAAGAATACGTTCAGCGACTTCGTGGCCTGCGCCGATGAGCTTATCGACGCTGGCCTCACCACCCCTTCCATGCTCGTTGCCGAGGGCGGGTCCGCCGGTGGCCTGCTCATGGGAGCTGTGGCGAATCTCGCGCCTGAGAAATTCGCCGGCATCCAGGCGATCGTGCCGTTCGTCGACCCCCTGACCTCGATTTTGAAGCCGGAACTCCCGCTGACTGTCGGCGAATGGGAGGAATGGGGCGACCCGTATCATGACCCTGAGGTCTACGACTACATGGCCACGTACGCGCCGTACGAGAATGTCGAAGCGAAGGATTACCCGAATATTCTCGCGGTGACCAGCATCAACGACACCCGGGTGCTGTACGTGGAGCCGGCGAAGTGGATCGCGAAGCTGCGGGCGACCGCGACCGGCGGGCAGTTCCTGCTCAAGACCGAGATGGCCGCTGGTCACGGCGGTGTTTCCGGCCGCTACGCGAAGTGGAAGCAGACCGCGTTCGAGTACGCGTGGACGCTGGATACAGCGGGCGCGGTGGGGTAGCTCGCCGAGCGGGCGCTATGCCCTAGAAGTAAGATGTAGGCCATGTCCCGTCACTTGCTCGTCTCCGTTTCCTCGATTTTCGATGAGACACGCAAGGATGTGCAGAAGCTCGTGGCCGACCTGGAAAAGGAAGGCATTTCGGTGTCGCTGCTGGTGGCCCCGCACATCGACAAGAAGTGGCACCTGGCTAAGGACGATAAGACCCGTGGCTGGCTTAAGGACCAGATGGATGCTGGCCGTGGTCTCATCCTCAACGGCTTCGACCAGCCTGTTCAGGGCCGCCGCGCAGAATTCGCCAACCTGGAAGCCCACGAGGCGAAGTTGCGTCTCAAGGGCGCGACGCGACAAATGGAAAAGCTCGGCTTCGATCTCGACACGTTCGCCCCGCCGCGCTGGCGCATGTCAGAGGGCACCTTGGAAGCGCTGCGCACATTCGATTTCCGCCTCGCAGCGTCTACCCAGGGCATCCACTTCCTGCGGACCGGTCAGATCGTCTATTCGCGCAACCTCTCCGTCGGCGAGGGCTTCGGCGCCGCAGGGTGGTGGCGCCGGAATATCATCGACGCCGCTGTCCGCAGCGCCAAGCGCGGCAATACCGTCCGTCTTTCCGTCTCCGGTAGGAACCTATCGAAGAAGAAAGTCCGCGATGATTTCATCGCTGCCGCCGTCGCCGCGGCTGGCGAAGGTCTTGAACCGGTGAACTACCGGGACCTCTAGCGCGTTCCGCCCACGCGGCGGCGCTGTAGCCCGCCGATCACGCGGCACACCAGGTAGATACGACCCCCGAGCCTCCGCAGCACCTGACAGAGCAGGATGGAACTCACACGGTGGTGTCGTCGGTGCGCGAGCGCTTTCCGGTGTCGCGGCGCCAGAAGTAGATGACGACGAGTGCGACGATGATGAGGATGCCGGCACCGAGGAGCTGCCGCCAAAGCTCTTCACCGGCGATGCCGAAGAACATGCTGACGACGGCGATGCCGATGACGATGAGAACGACGATCCATGCTGCGTTCTTCGTGGAGTAGGGACTCTTGGCCATGGTCGAACCTTTTGAACGAGGGGAGCGGTACATGCCTGCCGGGATCACATGCCCGAACCGGGCGATACCTGCAATTTCCGTCACGGTCAGATTACACCCGGGCTTTGCGGGCAGCACCGCCGCGAGAGTGAACAGCGGGCGAACTCAACCGGGCGGATCGCTTCATCGATCAGCGCCGGCGTCGGTCGACTCGCTCACCAGCCGACGGTAGAGATCGTTCTCGCGCATGAGTGAATCATGATCCCCGAACGCCCCGACCCGGCCGTCCTCGAGGACGATGCTTCGATCGGCGAGGGTGAACGCGGAAGGACGATGTGCCACCATCACGACCGACATCCGCGTGCTCAGCTCGCGCAGCATGAGGCAGATCGACCGTTCAGCTTCGCTGTCGAGTGCGGCAGTGCTCTCGTCGAGGAGCAAGAGGGATGGTCCTCGAAGCAGGCCCCGCGCAATGGCCAATCGCTGGCGCTGGCCGCCGGACAGCGCACTTCCCCGATACCCCACATCGTCCGCGGGTTCGACGTGCTGATCTTTGAGGCCGACAGCGTCGAGCACCTTCACAAGGGACTCATCGCTTACCTCTTCGGGATCAGTGTGATGAACGCGACGAACACGCTCACCGGTACACCTGGAGCCAGGGAAAGAATCATGCCGCCGACCGCGGAGACCTCAGCGAACACGACTGCCCAGACAACAGCGCGCACTGGGCGGTGCCGCGATCGACTCGGTCATCGCGATGTGCGTGTGCGGTAACGCCGCGAGCTTCTCTTCCACTGCGCCCATTCGCTTATCGACGTCCTCCGTCGATCCCCCGACCTTCTCCTTCACCGCGGCCGCGACTTCCTTCACCTTTTCGGGCGAGAACCAGGCGTGCTCGAGCTCGTTCGGATCGTCGGGGATGCCGTGGGAGTGATCGTGGCCGTGTCCCTCGTGCTCGTGGCCTTCGTGGCCGTGCTCGCCGTGCTCGTGCCCCTCATGATCATGGCCCTCCTCCCCATGCTCATGGGCATGCTTGTGGGCCTCGGCTTCTTCTTTGCTTATGAGGGGGACGGCGTGGATGATGCGGTCTTGCTCGGCGACGGTGTAGAGGCTGGCGTCGTAGGGGCCGCCGTTGGCGACGAGGGTGCCGGCTTCGCGGACGCGGGCAAGGTCCTTGGCGGAAGGCTCGAAGTGGTGGGGGTCGATGTCGGTGCCGTTGATCACGGCTTCGAGGTGGCCGGACGGTGAAGATGACGAGTCTGCATAGAGGACATCTAACCAGTAATGAAAACTGTTTTCAACGCGCAGCAGGGGTCGTGGGCGATGCGCGAAGGTCGCCGCGGGGAGAGGGAGTGGTTGGGCGGTCCGATATACTGACGGGCGTCTTCAGACCGTCAAGACTGTGAAGGATTCTCATGGCACGAGTCGTTGTAAATGTCATGCCCAAGGCCGAAATTCTGGATCCGCAAGGACAGGCTGTGCACCGAGCGCTGGGGCGCATCGGGGTGAACGGGGTGACGGATGTTCGTCAAGGCAAGCGCTTCGAATTGGAGGTCGCCGATTCGGTCACGGACGAGGAGTTGCAGCGCGTCGCTGAGACGCTGCTGACCAACACCGTGATCGAGGACTTCGTCATCGTGCGCGAAGAGGAGGCGTAAAAGATGGCAGCGACCATCGGGGTGATCACATTCCCCGGCACGCTTGACGACGTTGATGCGCTGCGCGCCGTCCGCCTCGCCGGGGCGGAGCCGAAGTTTCTTTGGCATGCGGACGAGGACTTGACCGGCGTTGACGCCGTCATCGTCCCGGGCGGTTTCTCCTACGGCGACTACCTGCGCTCCGGCGCGATTGCGGCGATGGCGCCGATGATGAAGGCCGTCGTGGAAGCCGCTGGCAAGGGCATGCCGGTGCTGGGCATCTGCAACGGCTTCCAGATCCTCACGGAAGCAGGACTGCTGCCGGGTGCGCTGACCCGCAATAAGGGCCTGCACTTTCACTGCACCGACACCTATCTTGAAGTCGCCAACGCTGAGACGGCGTGGACGAGCGAATTCGAGGAAGGGCAGAAGATCCTCGTGCCGGCCAAGCACGGGGAGGGCAGGTTCCAGGCGGAGCAGGGGACCGTCGAGAAGCTTGAAGCGGAAGGCCGCGTGGTCTTCCGTTACACCGATAATTTCAATGGCTCCATGAACGGCATCGCGGGCGTGACCAGCGAGAACCGTCGTGTCGTGGGGCTCATGCCGCACCCGGAGCACGCCATTGACCTGCTCACCGGGCCGTCCACCGATGGTCTGGGGCTGATCCAGTCCGCCATCGCCGAAATCTCGAAGATCGGAGCGTGATTCGCGTGAGCGAACAGGAAAAGAACCCGCTCGTGCACAACGACACCGTCGAGGCTGCGAAGGCGACGCCGGAGCAGGAACAGCCGTATGCCGCGCTGGGCCTGAAGGACGACGAGTACGCCCGAATCCGCGAGATTCTGGGCCGCCGTCCGACGGACGCGGAGCTGACGGTCTACTCGGTGATGTGGTCGGAGCACTGCTCCTACAAGTCCTCGAAGGTGCACCTGCGCTATTTCGGCGAGACCATGACTGAGGAGATGGCCTCGAAGATTCTCGCTGGCATCGGCGAGAATGCCGGCGTGGTGGATATCGGCGGCGGCGACGCGGTGACGTTCCGCGTCGAGTCGCACAACCACCCCTCCTACGTGGAGCCGTACCAGGGCGCGGCGACCGGTGTCGGCGGCATTGTCCGCGACATCATGGCCATGGGCGCGCGCCCGATCGCCGTGATGGACCAGCTGCGCTTCGGTCCGGCTGACGCGGGCGACACCAAGCGCGTGCTGCCCGGCGTCGTCGCGGGCATCGGCGGCTACGGCAACTCGCTCGGTCTGCCGAATATCGGCGGCGAGACCTCGTTCGACGCCACCTACGCGGGCAACCCGCTGGTCAACGCATTGTGCGTGGGCACGCTGAAGGTCGAGGACCTGAAGCTGGCATTCGCCTCCGGCACGGGCAACAAGGTCATGCTCTTCGGCTCCCGCACGGGCCTCGACGGTATCGGCGGCGTGTCCGTCCTGGCGTCGGAGACCTTCGAGGAGGGCGCGGAGCGCAAGCTGCCGGCCGTCCAGGTCGGCGACCCGTTCGCGGAGAAGGTCCTCATCGAATGCTGCCTGGAGCTCTACGGCGCCAATGTGGTCGTCGGCATCCAGGACCTCGGCGGCGCGGGCCTGGCCTGCGCGACCTCCGAGCTCGCCGCAGCGGGCGACGGCGGCATGCGCGTCAACCTCGACGCCGTCCCGCTGCGCGCGGAGAATATGTCCGCCGCGGAGATCCTCGCCTCCGAGTCCCAGGAGCGCATGTGCGCTGTCGTGGCTCCGGAAAACGTCGAGAAATTCAAGGAAATCTGCGCCAAGTGGGACGTCAACTGCGCAGAGATTGGCGAGGTCACCGACGAGAACGACCGTCTGGTCATCGAGCACAATGGCGAAATCGTCCTCGATGCACCGCCGTCGACGATCGCCGACGAAGCACCGGTCTACGAGCGCCCGTGGGAGCGCCCGGAGTGGCAGGACGGGGTGCAGGAAGCGGTGGACGTCGATAAGCCTGCGGATGTCGCTGACGCGTGGCTGAAGCTCGTCGCGTCCCCCGCGCTGTGCTCGCGCGACTGGATCACGGAGCAGTACGACCGCTACGTGCGCGGCAACACCGTCCAAGCGCGCCACGCGGATTCGGGCGTTTTGCGTATCGACGAAACCTCCGGCCGCGGCGTGTCCGTCTCCGCTGACGCATCCGGCCGCTACACGTACCTGGACCCGAATATGGGCGCGCGCCTCGCACTTGCTGAGGCCTACCGCAATGTCGCAGTGACCGGTGCCCGCCCCGTCGCTGTGACCAACTGCCTGAACTTCGGCTCCCCGGAGAACCCCGACGTGATGTGGCAGTTCCGCGAAGCTGTCCACGGGCTTGCCGACGGCTCCCGCGAGCTGAATATCCCCGTCTCCGGCGGCAATGTCTCGTTCTACAACCAGACGGGCGAGACCCCGATTCTGCCCACGCCTGTGGTCGGTGTGCTCGGTGTCATCGACGATGTCGCGCATTCCGTGAGCCACCGCGTGGTCAACAACGAGGACCCTGATGTGCTCGTTCTCCTCGGCGAGACGCGCGACGAATTCGGCGGCTCCGTCTGGCAGGACATCTCCGGCGCTGGGCTTGCGGGCCTTCCGCCGCAGGTGGACCTGGCTAACGAGGCGAAGCTCGCGGACTTCTTCTGCGGCTCGGCAGAGGCACCTGCGGAATCTTCCGGTGCGTCTGCCGGACTCACCGCCGCGCACGACCTGTCTGAGGGCGGCCTCGGCCAGGCGGTGTTCGAGATGCTCAAGGACACTGAGAAGGGCGCTGAACTCGACCTTTCGGCTGTTCACGAGGACGCGTTCACCGCGCTGTTCTCCGAGTCCGCTTCCCGCGTGCTCGTGGCGTGCAGCTCCGACCGCGTCGACCGCGTTGTCGCCGACGCTGTCGAGCTCGGCATCCCGGCTGCCGTCATCGGCACGACGAATATGAGCGGCGAGATCACCTTTGCTGAGGGCACCCCCGGCGCCGGCCAGTCCGTCGGCATGGAGGCGCTGCGCACTGCGTGGGCGGGCACCCTGCCGGGGCTGTTCGCGCACGCCGACGCGCCGAACGCAGCAGTCTAGACACCTGCTTACGCGCAAAGCGCGGGGTACCGCCGTGAAGCGGTCCCCGCGCTTTTTCTGTGCCTTGTGTTAGTTCCGCGGTCTAGTCCGTCCGCTGGGTGGACGGGTTCGGGGAGACGAGCGGCATGGGGCGGTACTCCTCCCGCATCGCCTTGAGCACCTCGGCGTGCTGCCAGAGGGCCTTGTCTTCCTCGGTCTCGGGGACGAATTTGCGGGCCTTCAGCGGGTCGCCGTCCGTGTCGGTGGCGACGTAGGTGAAGGTGGCGTGGATCGCCGTCTGCAAGTTCTCCCGGCCGCCGCGCGGATCGCCGGAACGCACGTGGGTGTCCACGCTCATGGAGCGCTTGCCGGTGCGGGTCAGGCGTGCGTCGACCTCGATGAGGTCACCGATGGAGATCGGGCGGTAGAAGCGGATGCCGCCTGCGTAGACGGCCACAGTCTGCTCGCCGGACCATTCCATCGTGCAGGAGGTACCTGCGGCATCGATCCACTCCATCGCGGTGCCGCCGTGGACCTTGCCGCCCCAGTTGATGTCGGTCGGCTTGGCCATGAAGCGGTGGATGATGCGCGGGGCGCGGGACTCGCCGTCGTAGGTCTGTTCCGCCATCTGCTCTTCGATGTTCTTGCGCAGTTCCATGCGGGACTTCGCGGCCTGCTCGACGCGCTTTTCTTCGTCAGTCTGCGGGACGTACGTGGGCACCTGCATGCCCTTGCCGGTCTCGGGGTCCTTGGCCACGAAGATGACCAGGCAGTCGCAGGCGCGGGTGAACACGCCTTCGCGCGGGTCGGCGGAGAGGACCTCGTTGACGATGTGCATGGAGCTCCGTCCGGTCATGGCGATGCGGGAGCGCACCTCCACGATGTGCCCGGACGGGATGGGGCGGGTGAAGTGAATGTGGCCCACGTATGCGGTGACGCAATAGGTCGAGGACCACTGGACGGCACAGGCGTAGGCGGCTTTGTCGATCCACTCGAGGACGCGTCCGCCGGAAACGCCTTGCGCACCAGCGTGAATGATGTCCGTCGGGGCCGCCATGAAGCGAAGGGTGATGGATGAGGGCTTATCTACAGATTCCGCTGTCTCGGTCATTCCTGTGAGTTTAATACGTAGACTGCGATCATGACTCCTAAGAACGACCCTTCGGCTACCCGCGCCGCGATTGAGGCTGTCAGGGGGTGGATCGAGGATCCGGAAAGCACGCCCGTTCCGGCTCGTGGGCTGATCGCTGACGCTTGTCGACGCTCCGTGCGCGCCCTCGCCGCCGAACTCCCCGGACACACGGTGGAGCTTCGGGTGCCCCCATTTGTGGCTGTTCAGTGTGTTGAGGGGCCGCGTCACACTCGCGGCACCCCTTCCAATGTGGTGGAGATGGCGCCGGAAATCTGGCTGCAATTGGCCACGGGGAAGCTGGATTATGACACCGCCGTTGCCGAGGGTCTGGTGGAAGCCTCGGGTTCCCGCGCCGGGGAGGTCACCGCCGGCTTGCCGGTGATTGCCCTCTAGGTGGGTGAATCCACTAGGGTTGTGCACGTGCAAAGCCTGAATGCTGATGCTGCCGATGCCGCCAACGTCACCGATCATTCGGTGCCTACTGGTATCCCACGGGATATGGAGGCCGAGGAGAACGAGCCGCGCGAGGAGTGCGGTGTCTTCGGCGTATGGGCACCGGGGGAGGATGTGTCCAAGCTGACGTATTTCGGCCTGTTCGCCTTGCAGCACCGCGGCCAGGAAGGCGCCGGCATCGCAGTGGGCGATGAGGGCCGCATCGTGGTGTTCAAGGATAGCGGTCTGGTTTCGCAGGTCTTCGACGAGGCGATTCTGGACGCGCTGCAGGGCGATGTGGCGATCGGCCACACGCGCTATTCCACGGCGGGGTCCGGGAAGTGGGAGAACGTCCAGCCGATGTTCCGGACCTCCCCGAATGGGACCGATGTGTCGCTGGCGCATAACGGCAACCTGGTCAATTTCAAGACACTGGAAGACGAGGCGGTGCGCCGCAAGCTCGTGTCGGCCGAGGGGGTCGAGGGGCAGGGCTCGTCGTCGGATACTGCCGTGGTCTCGGCATTGCTTGCCGACGGCGTCCGCGACGACCGCACCCTCCTCGATTCCGCCCGCGATCTGCTGCCGACGTTGAAGGGTGCTTTCTGCCTCGTTTTCACCGACGGCAACACCTTGTACGCGGCGCGCGACCCGCATGGCGTGCGACCGCTGTCGCTGGGTCGCCTCGAGCAGGGCTGGGTCGTGGCCAGTGAGACTGCCGCGCTGGATATCACCGGTGCGTCCTTCGTCCGCGACATCGACCCCGGCGAGCTCATCGCCATCGACGAATCCGGCATCCACACCGAACGCTTCGCCGACGCCACGCCGAAGACGTGCGTGTTCGAGTACGTCTACATCGCGCGTCCTGATTCCGTGGTGGAAGGCCAAACGGTCAACGCCACCCGCCTGGAGATCGGCCGCCGCCTGTCCCACGTCGCGCCCGTCGACGGCGACATCGTCATGCCTGTACCTGAGTCCGGCACCCCTGCCGCGATCGGTTACGCCGAAGAATCCGGCATTCCGTTCGCGCAAGGCCTGATGAAGAACGCCTATGTCGGCCGCACATTCATCCAACCGTCGGACACCTTGCGCCAGCTGGGTCTGCGCTTGAAGCTCAACCCCGTGCGCGAGATCATCGAGGGCAAGTCCCTCGTCGTTGTCGACGATTCGATCGTGCGCGGCAACACCCAGCGCAAATTGATCCGGATGCTCCGCGAAGCCGGCGCCGCAGAAGTGCACGTGCGCATTGCGTCGCCGCCGGTGAAGTGGCCGTGTTTCTACGGCATCGACTTCGCCAGCCCGGGCGAGCTCATCGCCAATAACGCGGGTGGAGATGAGGAAGCCGTGGCGGAGAATATCTGCCGCGTCATCGGAGCCGATTCGCTGGCGTTCGTGAGCATTGACGACATGATCGCCTCCACGGGCAAGCCCGCCAACAATCTGTGCGCCGCATGCTTCGACGGCCACTATCCGCTCGGATTGCCCGAGCACAATGCCAATGCCGATGCGGTTCGGCGCATTCAGGAAGGGATGTAGCTTTCATGACCACCCCCGACAACCAGCAGCCGGAAAACCCGGACACCCAGGCCGACACTTCCGTCTCCTACGCCGCCGCCGGCGTGGATATCGAGGCCGGCGACAAGGCTGTCGAGCTCTTCGCCCCGCACGCCAAGCGCGCGACGCGCCCGGAGGTCCGCGGCAGCCTTGGCGGCTTCGCCGGACTGTTCGCGCTGGGCAAGTACAAGGAGCCGCTGTTGGCGGCTGGCTCTGACGGTGTGGGCACGAAGCTCGCTGTCGCCCAGGCCATGGACAAGCACGACACGATCGGCATTGACCTGGTGGCCATGTGTGTCGACGACCTCGTGGTCTGCGGCGCAGAGCCGCTGTTCCTCCAGGATTACATCGCGGTGGGCAAGGTCGTGCCGGAGAAGGTCGCGGAGATCGTCGGCGGCATCGCCGAGGGCTGCGTCCAGGCCGGTTGCGCGCTGCTCGGCGGCGAGACCGCGGAGCACCCGGGAGTGATGGGCGAGGATGAATACGACGTCTCCGCCACGGCTGTCGGCGTCGTCGAGGCTGACGAGCTGCTCGGCCCTGACCGTGTGCGCGACGGCGACGTGATCATCGGTATGGCGTCGTCCGGCCTGCACTCCAACGGTTATTCTCTGGCCCGCCACGTCCTGCTTGAGAAAGCAGGGCTGCCGCTCGACGGCCACATCGAGGAATTGGGTCGCACGCTCGGCGAGGAGCTGCTTGAGCCGACCCGCATTTACGCCCTCGACTGCCTGGCGCTGGCGCACGAGTGCGAGGTGCGTACGTTCTGCCACGTCACGGGCGGCGGTCTCGTGGGCAACATGGAGCGCGTCATCCCCGAAGGCAAGGTCGCAGAAATGCACCGCGCGTCGTGGGAGCCGCCGCAGATTTTCCGCACCATCCGCACCGTGGGCAAGGTTCCGGAAGAAGAGATGGAAAAGACATTCAACATGGGTGTCGGCATGGTCGCGGTCGTCGCGCCGGAGGACCGGGACCGCGCGCTGGCGATGCTCACCGCGCGCCACGTGGACTGCTGGGAGCTCGGCGTCGTGCGCACCGCGACGGACGAGGATGCGGGGGCCCGCGCGACGCTCGTCGGCACGCACGTGCACTAGTAGCTTAAGGCGCGCACACCGCGCCCCGAGCGGTTTGTGCTGGTGGTGGAGGTAAGCGACATAATTTGACGCGCACGCTATTATGGCATGCAGGACAAATTTTCAGACGTTTTCAGAAGGGCCGCCGATTAATCGAGCCGCCCTTTAGACACCTCAAGGGGGTCACGCCATGGGTCGCGGACGCGCCAAAGCAAAGCAGACCAAGGTCGCACGCCAGTTGAAGTACAACACGCCCGACATGGATCTTGATTCGCTCCAGCGGGAGCTCGCGGGCAAGGCCCCTTCGAACAACCAGTGGGACGACGACCATGACGAGGACGACGATTACGAGGTCGACCCGCAATACGCCGAGTACGCCGACTGGGACGCTGACGACGATAAGCGCTAAGAACTAGCGCCCGCGCAGCTTATTCACGGCGGCGCGCCCCGCCTTTTCTCCCTCATCCGCCGGCAGGGAATCAATGTCCACAGCGGCGGTGACGGTCATGGTGCCGTTTTCCTCGTCGCCCGCTTCGATGTCCAGGGTGATGCCATCTTCTGGTGCATTGAGTGCGGAGCGTTTCACCAACGCCAGGGCGACCGGCCCGTAATCGCAGTCGTGGACGACAGTGCCGAGTCGTCCCACGGTGCGCCCGCCCACGGTGACCGGCGAACCCGCTTCCGGTTCAGCTGGGGCAGAGCCGTCCAAGTGCACGAGGACCATCAGGCGCGGGGAGCGGCCGAGGTTCTCAACTCGTGCGACGGTCTCCTGGCCGCGGTAGCAGCCCTTATTCAGGTGCACGGCGCCGACGTGGCCGCCGCGGGCAATGAGCGTCGGTGCCTCGTGCGGGATGGATTTCGCGTCGAGGTCCGCGCGTTGTTCTGGTTCTAAGGCCTTGACGCGTTCGGCGGTGAATGCCATCAGGCCTGCCTTTTCCAGACCGGCGTCAGCGCTGGTGAGCGCCCGGTAGGCGTCGGTAAGCTGAGCGCGCGGCACGGCGATGTCGATGCGGCGCGGGCCGGCCCAGTCCACCTCGCGGGAGAAGACGGCGCCGGTGGATTCCGGCACAGCGAACGAGCTGGGAGCGCCGAGCACCGTGATGATGCCCAGGTCAGCCTTATCGACCGTCACCTCCGACCAGAAGATCATCTTGGTCAGATACTCCAGCAGGGATTCACCCAGATACGACGGGGTATCCAGGTAGAACGCGTCACCGGTGCGCGTGATGTCGCCGTGGTGGAGAATGCGCCCTTGTATGTCCAGATCGCAGAATGCGGCGGAATATCCGTCGGGGGCGTCGTCGAGTTTCTGCGACAGGAGGTTGTTCAAAAATTCCGCGGCATCCGTTCCGGCCACGCGGATCACGGCCCGGTGGCTGCGGTCCACGGCGACACCGCCGCGTTGCACGAAACGCTGTTCGCGCAGGGGATCGCCGTAGTGGGAGGGGACGCCAGCGGCGTCGATAAGCGTGCTCGTTGCGTCGGGCAGCTCGGCCGCACCAGTAAAGCTTAAAAGGGGCGAACGGTAGTTATTCACGTCCCCCAATAGTACGCGGGCATAATGGGGAATCATGGGCCCGAACAACGCAGTCATTTACCTCGTCGAGCCGTTCGGCGGTTCCCTGCGGCGGCAAAACGCGAACCTGCCGCACGTGTACTGGGACGACGCGGCGGTCACGCGCGGCGACGGCTGTTTTGAGACCATCCTCGTCACCGCCGGCACCCCCACGAATCTCGACGCGCACCTGAAACGCTTCGCGAATTCCGCGCGCCTGCTCGACCTCCCGGAACCGCCCGCTCAAGCGTGGCGGACCGCGACCGAGATGGCCGTCGCCGATTTCGTGCGCGAATCCGGGCTGGAACCCGCTGATGTGGAGGCGAAATGCCAGTGGACGTATACCCGCGGCCGCGAATCCACCGGTGTGCCCAGCGCGTGGGTGACCGTGCGGTCGATTCCGCGCGAACAACTTGAGCTGCGCAAACGGGGCGCGAAAATCATGACCGCCCCGCGCGGTTACACCCTCGCGGCCACGGAGGAGACCCCGTGGCTGACCGTCGGCGCGAAAACGCTCAACTACGCGGCGGCGATGTCCGCCGTGCGCTGGGCAAAAAGCCGCGGCTTTGACGACGTCATCTACATCGACCCCGCCACCGGGCGCGTGCTTGAGGGAGCGACCTCGTCAGTGATCGTCGTCCGCGGCGACAAGCTGCGCACGCCCACCACCGGCGGCGACGTGCTGCCAGGCACTACCCAAGCCGCGGTCTTCGCGCGCGCGGAAAAGGACGGGTGGCGCTGCAAAGAAAAAGACATCGACGTCGATTACCTGCGCGCTTCCGACCAGGTGTGGCTGGTCAGCTCCGTGCGCGGCGGAGTGCGCGTGACCGCCATCGACGGCAAAGAGCTTCCCGCGCCCAGCAAAAAAGAAGAAGCGAAGGTGCGCAAGCTTATCGACGCCGCCGTCGCCGGCTAGCCCGCGATACGCTTCAACTCAGCCGACATGTAGGGGATGAACGTGATGTCGTCCTGCGTGGAGCCGGCAGCGACACGCTCGTCGACCCAGCCCAAATTGTTGTTCGGCATCAGTCCGTACATGCGCTTGCCCGGGCCGTGGTTGGCAGGGCCCTGTTCCGTCGCGATCGTGGAGGCCGACGTGATCTGCCATGCGCGCTCGTTGACCGGGGAGCCGTAGAGAACCTCCACCAATCCGCGGGAATTAGTCAGCGTCACCTCGATCTCGTCTTTGAGGGAGATGCGCCAGAACCCGGTCTCACGCTGGTCCGCGCCGGTGGGTTCGCCGTTTTCGTCGATGCGCCAGATACGCGAATCGAAACGCAGGTAATTCTCGCCGTCGTGCGAAATGACAAGCTGCTGGCCGAAAGCGTAGTCCTTAGGTTCCTCTTCCGGCGATGCGGGCAGATCTACTGCCTGGCCCTCGCCCTGCCACACGCCCACCAGCGGCAGCAAGCCCAGTAGGCCGTCGTGCAGATTCGGGCCCTTGCGCAAGTTCGCGGTGTCGTCCGGCAGGGGGATCTCATCCAGGCCCAACCCCGGAATATTGCGGTGCGCCGTGCCCTTCGACTGCTCCGCAGCCAGGTTGACAGCGTCGTTGCTGTTCAGCTTCGTATTCGTCGGTTCGTTCTGCGGGTTCTCGTTTTCGCTCATGACACTCAAGGGTAGTCACCGGCCCGCCGGAACCGCGACGGGGGACAGTAGCTCGTCGGTCACGGTCACGTCGTGCTGCTGGGAGGAGAAGAGGATCGACCCGCCCGCCACTTCCACGAGGTCCGCCTGCGCGCCGATCGGGAGGTCGCGGGTATCCAACTCAAGGGTGTACGCGTCGGTGACGGCGGGGGCAAGGGCCGAGGGTACGTCGATAAGCTGTTCGGGTTCCATGCGGAAAGTCGTGCCGTCGAGCCGGAGGGTGACCACCGCCGACGTCTTCTCGTCCGTGCCCGGCACTGTGCCCGTGAGCTGCGCCTCACTCGCGGTTCCGCCCGTCGGCGAAATATCGTACGGATTCGCAATATCGAGGTCCGTCATGCCGAGCAGTTGGCCGAACGCGACACCGTCGAGCGACAGCGTGTGCTCAACGCGCTTGGCATGCGCCCCCGCGAATTCCGCCCTGACGGCCTTGTCCGCGTCGATGTCAATGCCGTAAATATCCGTGCGCGTATTCGCGATTCCCACCCCGTCAACGTGCACATCGAGCGCCTGGAAACTCACGCGCGGAACCTTGCCCGTGAGCGCGACCTGTGCGAAAGGGAGGCCGCCGACGTACGTCTCTGGGTCCGCCGGAAGGGCGTCAGCCTCCCGCGCGTGCGCGGCCAACGCGCGCTCCACATGCGTCGCCACCGCCGCATCCGCGCCGAATGCGAGCGCGACGACACACGCGATCGCCGCAAGCACCTTCACCTTCATGCCTTTACCGTAGCCTGGGGGTATGACACAGGGTTCTTCCGCAGTGCAGCGCGTCGATCTCGGCGCCGAATCCGCGCTGGTCGACGCCGCCCGCACCCTCCTCGACCGCGCGCATGAGGCCGACGGCGTCGAAGCCTTCTCCGAGGGATTCACCAAAGAGCTCGGCCGCGCATCGGACCATGTCTATTGGGCATCGCTTATCGACGACACCCTGTGCTCCCTCGCCGCCTGCGCCCCCGACGGCTCCGCCGAACTGGTCGTGGACCCAGCTTCCCGCCGCAACGGGCACGGCGCCGCACTCGCTGAAACTGTCTTGCAGGCCCGCCCCGACGCTGGTCTGTGGGCCCGCGGTAATCTTCCCGCGGCCCAAGCCCTTGCCTCGAGCTTGTCGCTGCACCCTACCCGCGAACTTCTCGTCATGGCTGTCGACGGCACGGCCCTGCAGCGCATCGGCGGATTCGGTGCCACAGGTGACGCTCTGCCTGCCGGCCTTGAGGAGCTGAGCTTCAGCGAATCCGTTTCGCGCTGGGGCCGCGATGCCGTTGAGCAGGCCTGGCTGGACGTCAACAACGACGCGTTCTCCTGGCACCCCGAGCAAGGCGGCCAGACTGCTGAGGCGCTTCACGATTCCATGGATGCCCCCTGGTTCGACCCTGACGGCGTGCGTTTGCTGTGGGTGGCTGATCGCGTTGAAGCTGACGTGCTGCCTGCTTTGGCCGGCTTCCACTGGACTAAGCGCCACTCGGAAGAAGTGGGGGAGGTCTACGTCGTCGGCCTGTCCTCCGCTTATCGCGGCCGTGGTCTCGGCGACCCCCTCATGCGCGCTGGACTCGAGCACCTCGTCGCAGGCGGTTCGCGCCGAGTCATTCTCTATGTCGAAGCCGACAACGTTCCCGCCGTGCGCAGGTACGAAGCGATGGGCTTTGAGGTGTCGGAGCGTCATGTCGTCTATTCTGCGGGTCCCGCCGACCGCGCCAACGCAGTGCGCGTGGCCTGACGTTTCTCGTGGTCTCAAATGTGACACAGAACGCACCACTAATTCACAGGAGATCCCAAAGTTAACTCATTGTTCACCGTTTAGGGGTCGCATGGTTAACGCGAAACCCGTAGCTTCCCAAATGTGAGCACTCAGGCACGGACATTCCTGCGCCCTGAGACCGATGCTCAGAAGCAATCTGAATTCGCACCGGAAAGGTATCCCCGTGATCCGTAACATCAAGCGCACTGCAGCAGTCGCAGGCATTGCCGCACTGACCTCCATGACCCTCGTCGCTTGCGGCGACTCCAACGAGAACGGCACTGACGACGCCAAGGGCGGCGAGAACAACGCTTCCGAGGGCCAGGACGCTGGCTCCATCGAAGGCCTGTCCGGTCAGACCGGCCAGCTCGTCGCTGAGGGTGCTACCTCCCAGAAGAACGCTATGGAGTACTTCGGCGTCCGCTACTCCGAGGCAGTCCCCGGTGCGAACCTCGCGTACAACGCGACCGGCTCCGGCCAGGGCATCAAGAACTTCACCGGTAACCAGGCTGTCTTCGCTGGCTCCGACTCCCCGCTGAAGGAGGACGAGGGCGAGATCGAGGCTGCCAAGGAGCGTTGCGGCGGCAACGACGCATGGCACCTGCCGATGGTCATCGGCCCGGTCGCTATCGCCTACAACGTTGAGGGCGTTGACGAGCTGAACCTGACCGTCGACAACATCGTCGAGATCTTCAACGGCACCATCAAGAACTGGAACGACCCGAAGATCGCCGAGAACAACGACGGCGTCGAGCTGCCGGACCAGAACATCTCCGTGATCTACCGCTCTGACAAGTCCGGTACCTCCGACAACTTCCAGAAGTTCCTGTCTGCTGCTTCCGACGGCAAGTGGACCGGCGAGGGCAAGGAATTCCCGAAGGAGGTCGGCGTCGGTAAGGATGGCTCCACCTCCGTGGCTGAGGAAGTCAACGCTACCCCGGGTGCTATCACCTACGTCGAGTCTGGCTACGCACGTGACCTCGACCTCGGTGTCGCCAACATCGACTTCGGTGGCGGCCCGGTTGAGCTGTCCGACGAGACCGTCAACAAGGCTCTGGAAACCGTCCAGTTCAAGACCGAGGGCAACGACATGGTCGTGGACTCCAAGGCTCTGTTCGCATCCCACGAGGGTGGCGCATACCCGCTCATCCTGACCACCTACGAGATCGTCTGCTCCAAGGGCTACGACGAGGAGACCAAGAACATGGTCAAGGACTTCCTCACCGTCGTCCTCGAGTCCCAGGACGAGGAGCTCGCTGACGCTGGCTTCATCCCGGTCAAGGGTGAGTTCGCTGAGAAGCTGAAGGCTTCCGTCGACGCTATCTCCTAAGGCCTAAGCGTCACACGTACCCAGCCTCACAGTCTGGGTAAGACAACATGCCCCCTGCCGCAGCTGTGAGCCGGGGGCATGTTCACGTGGTGGGTGCGGTCCGGGAACCTCCAACGGTGTCGTCCGTACGCCCCCGACAAAAGTGGGGGAGCGTCCACGCTCTTCTACACACTGACTTTCACTATTCAAAGGAATCGTCACTATGGCTGACAACGAATTGCCGGATAACGCTCGCGCCGGCTCCGTGACCAGCGCCGACCCCGTCGGTGGCTCGTCGCAGGCGACGCCTGTAGAAACGGACCGGGATGACTCTGCCGCTGTGGGCACCGCAGGTGGCGGTGCTGGCGTGAAGCGTCCGGGCGACCGCGTCTTCGAATCGCTCTCCACCATTTCCGCCGCCCTGATCACCGTCATCATCATCGCGATCGGTCTGTTCCTCCTGATGCAGGCCTTCAACCCGCTGCGCCTGAACAAAGAGAACTTCTTCACCTACGGAGGCGACTGGCAGACCGCGAACCTGGAGGAGATGAAGTTCGGTATTCCGAACCTCTTCTTCACCACGATCACGGTCTCGATCATCGCTCTGATCATCGCCATGCCGATCGCCCTTGGCATTGCGATCTTCCTGTCCAACTACGCGCCGAAGAAGCTGGTGCGTCCGCTTGCAACGCTGGTCGACATGCTCGCGGCTGTCCCGTCGATCGTTTACGGTCTGTGGGGCGCGCAGGTGCTCGGTCCGAAGCTCTCCGGCTTGTACGAGTGGATTCACTCCTGGGGCGGCAACTTCTTCCTGTTCAAGCAGTACCAAAACTCCCCGTCGTTCGCGACGGGCGGCAACATGCTCACCGGTGGCATCGTCTTGGCGATCATGATTCTGCCGATCATCGCGGCGACCACCCGCGAGATCTTCGTACAGACCCCTCCGGGACAGATCGAGTCCGCCCTGGCACTGGGCGCGACCCGCTGGGAAGTGATCCGCATGACTGTTCTTCCGTTCGGTATGTCCGGCTACATCGCCGGCTCCATGCTGGGCCTCGGCCGTGCGATGGGCGAAACCATGGCGCTCTACATGGTCATCCCGACCGGCCCGCAATTCCGAGGTTCGCTTTTCGACGGCGGCTCGACCTTCGCGACCGCCATCGCGAGTGCCTCGGCAGAGTTCAACAACCCGACTTCCGCTGGTGCGTACATTTCCGCGGGTCTGGTGCTGTTCCTGCTGACCTTCATCGTCAACTCGGTCGCACGCGCGATCGTCAACAAGAAGTAGGTGTATGACATGAGCACTGCATACCCCGGTAAGAATTCTGGCGAGTCCAAGAAGGTCACCAAGGTGACAGAGACCGCCCCGGCCGAGACCGCGGCTGGCACCACCGCAGCTACCGCGACCGCGACCCGCGAGAAGGCAACCGCGACCAGCGGCAGCCCATTCACCCACATCTCCTCGTCCCGCAAGACCATGAACTCCTTCATGGGCGGCCTGATGTGGATCGCGATGATCCTCGCCCTGATCCCACTGCTCTGGCTGCTGTTCACGCTGGTGTCCCGCGGCTACGAGGCCATCTTGAACCCGGACTGGTGGACCCAGGACATGATCGGCGTTCGTGCCCGCCGCGAAGGCGGCGGCGCCCTGCACGCCATCGCCGGTACCCTCATGCAGACGCTGGTCGCGTCGCTGTTCTCCATCCCGATCGGTATCTTCACCGCTATCTACCTGGTGGAGTACTCCAATGGCAGCAAGCTGGGCAAGCTGACCACCTTCATGGTGGACATCCTGTCCGGTGTCCCGTCCATCGTTGCCGCTCTGTTCGTCTACGCCCTCTGGATCACCATCCTCGGCCAGCAGCGCTCCGGCTTCGCCGTGTCGCTCTCGCTGATCCTGCTGATGGTCCCTGTTGTGGTGCGCAACACCGAGGAGATGCTCCGCGTTGTCCCGATGGATCTGCGCGAGGCGTCCTACGCTCTCGGCGTCCCGAAGTGGAAGACCATTGCACGCATCGTGTTGCCGACGGCACTGTCCGGCATCGTCACCGGCATCATGCTGGCCATCGCCCGCGTCATGGGTGAGTCCGCTCCGGTGCTGATCCTTGTCGGCTCCACGCCGCAGCTGAACTGGACCCACCTGTTCGGTCAGCCGCAGTCTTCGCTTCCGCTGTTCATGCTCGATATGTGGAAGTCCGGTTCCGCGCAGCCGGTCATGGACCGCCTGTGGGGCGCAGCCCTCACCCTGGTCCTCCTCGTCGTTGTCCTGAACCTCCTGGCACGTTTCGTTGCCGCGAAGTTCTCGGTCAAGAAATAAGTCGCCCCGCCCTTCATTCCCATCTAGGAGAAACTAATGTCTATCAAGCTCCAGCTGAACGACCTCGACATTTACTACGGCGACTTCCACGCCGTCCAGAGCGTCAACATGGATATCCCCGCACAGGCTGTGACCGCATTCATCGGTCCGTCCGGCTGCGGTAAGTCCACCGTGCTTCGCACCCTGAACCGCATGCACGAGGTCATCCCGAACGCGTCCGTCGACGGCGAAGTGCTTCTCGACGGCCACGACATCTACGACAAGAACGTCGACCCGGTGGCTGTCCGTAACACCATCGGCATGGTGTTCCAGAAGGCGAACCCGTTCCCGACCATGTCCATCGAGGACAATGTCGTCGCCGGTCTGAAGCTGTCCGGCGAGAAGAACAAGAAGAAGCTCAAGGAGGTCGCTGAACGCTCCCTGCGTGGCGCGAACCTCTGGGACGAGGTCAAGGACCGTCTGGATAAGCCGGGCGGCGGCCTCTCCGGTGGTCAGCAGCAGCGTCTGTGCATCGCTCGCGCGATCGCAGTCCAGCCGGAGGTCCTGCTCATGGACGAGCCGTGTTCCGCTCTGGACCCGATCTCCACCCTCGCTGTGGAGGATCTGATCCACGAGCTGAAGGACGAGTACACCATCGTCATCGTGACGCACAACATGCAGCAGGCAGCTCGTGTGTCCGACAAGACCGCGTTCTTCTCCCTCGAGGCGACCGGTAAGCCGGGCCACCTCGTCGAATTCAACGACACCAACACGATCTTCGAGAACCCTGAGCGCAAGGAGACCGAGGATTACATCGCTGGCCGCTTCGGCTAAGCCATTTCGCGCAGCAGCCTCCGCTAGGATTCGTTCCTACCGGGGGCTTACGCTTTTCCGCTTATCGACGCCGCGCCTACCGCCCCCGCCCGAAGTACCTTTCCAGTTCCCGGAAGCGTTCGTTCATCTCAACCTCGTGGCCGTCCGCGTCCTTTTTGCGCACGTAGCGCTCGGGCGTGAGTCCGGTGACGAGGTAGACAATGCGAGCGGCCACGTTGACGCAGTGGTCGGCGTAGCGCTCGAAATAGCGCCCGAGCAGCGCCAAGTCGACGGCGGTGCGGCTGGTTCCCTGCCAGTCGTGAGCGGTGACACTGTTGAGCAGGTGTTGGTTGAGCGCGTCGAGCTCGTCGTCGAATTCGCTCATCGCCAGTGCACCGTCGACGTCGGGGGCGATCAGTTGGTCATGGATGAGCTCACCCATGGTGTCCACGAGCCGCGCCAGCTCCACGACGGTAGGTTTCATCGTATCGTCGTAGACGTATTCGGGGTGCCGCAGCCGAGCAATGCTGGCGATATGGCGTCCCAGGGTACCCATCCGGTTGAAGTCCTCCACGATGTAGATGGAGGTGAACACCTGGCGCAAATCGGATGCCACGGGGCTTTCCAACGCCAGCAGAGCCATGCTGCGTTCCTCGCAGCGGACACGAATCTCCTTTAAAGTGTCCGCTTCGGTGAGGGCGGTTTCGGCGTCTTCGAGAGAGCCGTCGATAAGCGCTTTGGATGCGTAACGCATGACGGTGCGCACCGTGTCGCTCATGAACTGCAAGTCCTCAGCGAATGCGTTGAGGTGCTCGCGGTATTCAGTGCGCATGGTGGGGTGTCCTCACTATCCGCCGCTGGAGTCAATCTCTGCTCCGACCGGCACGGTGTCGTCTTCTGGGTCGTCTAACCAGCCGTCGGGGAGCGCCACCTTCGCCGCGGAACCTTGGCGTCCGCGCGCGGAATCGGCAGCCTGAGCTCGCGCGTTCGAGGTGGCGATGGTGGAGAGCTGCTCGTCCAGCTCCGCAAGCGAAGACACGCGTGCGAGCTGGCCGCGGAATTCACCGCCGACTGGAAAGCCTTTGAGGTACCAGCCTACGTGTTTGCGCATGTCTCGGCAGCCTTTGGCCTCGCCTTCGTGGGCGGCGAGAAGCTCCGCGTGGCGCTGCATGATGCGCGCGACCTGGCCGAGAGTCGGCTCTTCGGGCACCTCTTCGCCGCGCAATTGCGCTCCGAGCTGCGCGAATAGCCACGGGCGGCCGAGGCAGCCGCGTCCCACGACGACGCCGGCGCACCCCGTTTCATCCATCATGGCCTGCGCGTCCTGGGGCGCGAAGATATCGCCGTTGCCGAGCACAGGCACACCGGTGCCGTCCATGTGCTCGACCAAGCGCGCGATTTCGCCCCAGTCCGCGTCGCCCGAATAGCGCTGCGCGGCCGTGCGCCCGTGGAGAGTCACGGCGGCGGCACCGGCGTCGGCGGCGATGCGCCCGGCGTCGAGGTGCGTGTGGTGCTCGTCGTCGATGCCGATGCGGAATTTCACGGTCACCGGGATGTCCGTTCCTTCTGTGGCGCGCACGGCTGCGTCGACAATCTGCCCGTACAGCTTGCGCTTGTAGGGGAGTGCGGAGCCGCCGCCGCGGCGCGTCACCTTCGGCACCGGGCAGCCGAAGTTCATGTCCACGTGGTCCGCCATATCGCGCTCGACGATGGTGCGCACCGCCCGGTACGTGTATTCCGGATCGACGGTGTACAGCTGCATCGACCGCGGCGTTTCCTGCGGCGCGAACGTGGTCATGTGCAGGGTCTTCTCGTTGCCTTCCACCAGCGCGCGGGCCGTGATCATCTCGCACACGTACAGCCCGGACGCGGTGCCGGTCAGCTCCTGCTCGATCTCGCGGCACAGCACGCGGAAAGGCATGTTCGTTACGCCGGCCATCGGTGCGAGGATGACCGGCGAAGCAAGGTCCATGCCGCCGATGCGCAGTTGCGGAAGAGTAGAAGTCACGTGCCCCATTGTTCCTTCCCACGTCGCGGTCGCACAAACTGACGTGGGCATTCGCTTATCGACGCCCCGATTTCTCCCCTTGCCCACCTGCCCGCTACCATGTATGCGCACGGGCCTTTAGCTCAGTTGGTAGAGCTACGGACTTTTAATCCGCAGGTCGTGGGTTCGATCCCCACAGGGCCCACTGCATCCGATCCCCGCGGTCCTTTGCCGCGGGGATTTTTCTTCGCCCTAAGGCCATCGTCCCGGCGTAGGGTGGACGGCATGTCCGACGTGAATGAGCCCGCTGACAACAGTGGCGGCAAGCCCTGGCTGAAGTACTACCCGGAGTGGACGGACCATACGCTGGAGTATCCGGAGAAGACGCTCGTCGAGATCTACGACGACAACCTCGCCGCCAACGCCAGCAAGACCGCGACCCATTTCTTCGGCCGCACCATGACGTACGGAGAACTGGACGTGGAGGTTCGCCGCGCTGCCGACGGGCTCAAGCGTATCGGTGTGCAGCAGGGCGACCGCGTCGCCATCATGCTGCCGAATTGTCCGCAGCACGTCGTGGCCTTTTTCGCGGTGCAGAAGTTGGGTGCGATCGTGGTGGAGCATAATCCGCTCTACACGGCGCATGAGCTGCGCCCCCAATTCGCCGACCACGGTGCCCGCGTGGCGATCGTGTGGGACAAGGCGGCGGAGACCGCTACGAAAATCAAGGACGACGACAGCACGGAGCTGGCGATCGTCATCAGCGTCAATATGACCAAGGCGATGCCGTTGCTGCAGCAACTGGTGCTGCAGGTGCCCGTCGGCAAGCTGAAGAAGGCGCGGGAGCAGCTGACCGCTCCGGCCGAAGGGACCTTGCCGTGGGAGAAGGTCCTCGGCGCCCGGAAGGTGATTCCGCCGCGCGTGCGAACCCCGGACAATATCGAGCTGGATGACCCCGCCCTGATTCTCTACACTTCCGGCACGACCGGCGCCCCGAAGGGAGCCGCGCTGACTCACCGCAACCTCCTCGCCAACCCGGTGCAGGGCCGCGCGTGGGTCAAGGAGCTGCAGCAGCCCGGGCAGCGCATGCTCGGCACCTTGCCGTTCTTCCACGCCTACGGTCTGACATTCTCCCTGACGCTGACCTTCTTCATCGGCAGCGAGCTCGTCTTGCTGCCTGCCCCGTCGATGGATCTGATCATGCGCGCGGTGAAGAAGACGCCGCCGACATTCGTGCCGGGCGTGCCCACCGTCTTCGAGCGCATCATCCAGTCGTCCCGCGAGAAGAACGTCGACCTGTCGAAGGTCCAAATCGGGTTCTCCGGCGCTTCGTCGTTGCCGGGCAGCGTCATCGAGGAGTGGGAGGAGGTCACCGGCGGCCGCCTCGTGGAGGGCTATGGCCTAACCGAGACGTCCCCGATCGTGATCGGCAACCCGGAAAGCTCGGATCGCCGTCCCGGATACATCGGTATCCCGTTCCCGGACACCGATGTGCGCATCGCCAACCCGGACGACCTCGATGAAGAGATGCCGTACGGTGAGCCCGGCGAGATCCTGGTGAAGGGCCCGCAGGTCTTCGGCGGCTATCTCAATAACCCGGAGGCTACCGAGAAGGTCTTCCACGACGGCTGGTTCCGTACCGGCGACATGGGCGTGATGGAAGAAGACGGCTTCATCAAACTCGTCTCGCGCATCAAGGAGCTCATCATCACCGGCGGGTTCAACGTGTACCCGGCGGAGGTGGAGGAGACCCTGCGCGGGCACCGAGACGTCGTCGATGTCGCGGTCGTGGGCCGTCCGCGTAGCGACGGTTCAGAGGACGTCGTCGCATGCGTCGTCTTGGACCGCGGCGCGGAGATGAACCCGGAGAGCCTGAAAGAATTCGCGCGCGAGAATCTCACCCGCTACAAGGTGCCGCGCGCCTTCTATCACTTCGAGGATCTGCCGAAGGACCAGATGGGTAAGGTGCGCCGTCGCGAGGTGCGCGACGAGCTGATGGAGCGCCTCGAGCGGGACTAATCCCAGAGGCCGAGGTTCATCAGGATGGCGCCGTCCTCGCGAACGAGAGCAAGGTCGTTTCCGTCGGCGGTTGGCTGGTCGCGGACGATGCGCTGCATCCGCAGCTGGTAGCGCTTTTCCTTGCCGTCGACGGTGAGAGTGCCCACGGAATTGAATTTATCGTGAGTGTCCACCACGACGTTGTCGACGACGACATTGCCCGAGCCCGTCCCACGCACCGCGAAAATCGGCTCGCCTGTGGAGAAATCCGCGCCATTTTCGCCGCACAGAATCAGCTGGACGAACTCCCGGACGGCCACGGGATCCGCGGTCAGCTGCGCGACGGAGCGGGGGCCGAGAACGGAGTGGGAAAGGGGGCAGAAAGCGTCGTCAAGCGCTTCTTTTTCCTCGCGGTAGCTGACGCCGCACTGCGTGAGCGCGCCCTCGGCGTCGCGGCCGACGAGTACTTCGATGCCGACCTTGTCGTCGCGGTCGACGGCGCGGTAGGGGCCTTCAAGTTGCGCGATCGATGAGAAACGCGCGGCGATATCGTCCTTGGTGGGGTCGAGCTCAGCGTCGTAAATTTTCGCGGTAACCATATTTTCTACTGTAGGCTGCGCGCATGACGGCGTTCGCAATTTGCTTATTCGCAGGCTTATCGACGGCCCTTGGCGGCCTCATCGTCGCCCTCCAACGCCACCCAAGCGAACGTTTCCTGGCAGCCTCCCTCGGGTTCTCCGCCGGCGTGATGCTCTATATTTCCCTCGTCGAGCTGCTCCCCGAAGGTGTCGACGGGCTCGAAGAAGCTGGGGTCGCCGCAGCCGGAGTCTGGGGGCCGTTGGCGTTCTTCGGCGGCGTTTTGCTGATCGCGGTGATCGACCGATTCGTGCCCGACGAGATCAACCCCCACGAAGAGCCCAGCCCCGTCGCCGGTAGTGCGCGCATGCGGAAAGTCGGCGTCATGACTGCCATGGCGATCGCGATCCACAATTTCCCCGAAGGCTTCGCCACCTTCTTCGTGGCGTTGCAGGACATGGCGCTCGCGCTGCCGTTGGCCGTCGCTATCGCGATCCACAACGTCCCGGGAGGGCATCGCCGTGGCTGTGCCACTGCGCGAAGCGACCGGCAAGAAATGGCGCGCCGCCGGGTGGGCCGCCTTATCCGGCCTGGCTGAGCCACTCGGCGCCATCATCGGGTACCTGTTCTTGCAGCCCTTCCTCGGGCCTGCAGCGCTCGGTGTCACCTTCGCAGCCATCGCCGGGATCATGGTGTTCGTCAGCCTGGACAATCTTTTGCCTACCGCGATTGCGACGGGCCGCCACCACAGCGCCGTGTACGGCGTCATCGGTGGAATGGCCGTTATGGCAGTGAGCTTAGTTTTGCTTGCCTAAGATTCAGGCATGGGGATCACACGTTTCTTTATCACTCCGCAGCTTCCGGAGGTCGGCGCCGGCAACCTCGCCGTGGTCACCGGCGCTACCTCGGGCATTGGAGAGGCTACAGCTCGGTTACTCGTAAGCGAGGGGTTCCGGGTGGTGGGGACGACGAGGAAACCAGGGGGCGTCGATAAGCGATTGCCTGGCGTGACATACGTCGGCCTCGACCTTGGCGACCCGGCGTCGATCGAGGCGTGTGCGGCCGAGATTCTCGCGATGGGCACCCCTGCTGTGCTGGTGAATAATGCGGGCGAATCGCAGTCGGGCCCCTTCGAGGAATTGCCTCGCGACGCGCTCGAACGGCTCTTCCAGGTCAACGTGATCGGGCATGTGGACCTCACCCAACGCCTCCTGCCCGCCATGCGCGCAGCTGGGCGCGGGCGCGTCGTGATGGTCGGTTCCATGCTGGGCAGCTTCCCGCTCGGATTTCGCTCCTCGTATGTCGCATCGAAAGCTGCCGTCAAAGGCTTCGCCACCGCCGCCCGCCGCGAGACAGCCCCTTTCGGCATTGGCTTTTCGACGCTCGAGCCCGGCGCCATCTCCACCGGCCTCTCCGCCCGACGCACCACCTACGTCGATGAAACTGGCCCGTACGCCGCAGAATTCGCGCGCATGCTGGCGACATTGAACCGAAACGAAGCATCCGGCATCAGCGCCGAACGTGTCGCTCGTGAAATCCTCCGGCCAATCCGCGCTACGCGCCCCAAACCGCACTACGCCATCGGGTCCATGGCACCCGTCGCCTTCGCTCTGGCGCGTGTCGTGCCGCAACAAATCATGCTCAACGTGATTTCCGCGAAGCACGACCTGTAGCACCCCATCTATGCTTTCGGCATGGGACTTATTCGACTGATTCTCAACATCATCTGGCTTGTCACAGCCGGGATCTGGCTCTTCCTGGGGTACGTGCTGGCTGGCATCGTGGCGTGCCTGCTCATCGTGACCATTCCGTTCGGCCTCGCCGCGTTCCGCATCGCCGGCTTTGTTCTCTGGCCGTTCGGACGTGAAGTCGTCGAGACCTCCAGCAGCGGGGGACTGAGCGTGCTCGGCAACGTCATCTGGTTCGTCGTCGCCGGCCTGTGGCTTGCTCTCGGGCACGTCGTCACCGCGGTCGCGCAGGCCATCACCATCATCGGTCTGCCGCTCGCGTGGGCCAACCTCAAGCTGATCCCGGTCACGTGCTTCCCGTTCGGCAAGACCGTGGTCAACTCGCGCGACGACCGCGCCCGGATGGTTCCCGTCGCCCGGTAATTTTCCGCGATGCATTCTGAAGTCACCCGGTACGGAGTATCCACGGTCAGCGCCGCGATACTCGCGTTGCTGACGATTTTCCTTTTCCTGCGCGATGTTATCGCCGAAGGACAAGGCATCTTGCTGATCGTCTTCTACCTCGTGTACTGGGTGCTCTACGTGCTCATTTTCTGTTGGTGGACAGCGCGGCAACTGTCCAAGCGGCAGCCGGACGAGCTGGCCTCCTATGCCGTCGCGGAACATCAGTTGCGGCAACGGCGCTGGGTGCGCTGGCTCGGCGTTAAAGGGGCAGCGAACCTTGCCAGCATCGGTGCGTTCGCCGCCATCAGCGTGGCTATTGTTCTCAGTCGCATCGACTATTTCCGCGAAGACTGGCGGTGGCTCGCTCTCGCTGGAGTGGCAGTGGTCGGGTCCTGGGCTTTCATGGTGCTTGCCTACGCTACGGAGTACCTCGAGTTGGACTACGCGGCCCGCGCTCCGCTATTCCGGTTCGAGCACACAGATTCCCCGCTTTTCGAGGACTACCTCACCCTCGCCCTCATGACGTCCGTCATGGGTGCCACCCTGCCTGCTACTCCCACCAACCGGCTCGCATGGCGAAAGCTGCGGGTGAACACTGCCTTTGCTTTCACCTTCAACACGATGATCTTCGCGATGGTTGTCTCCGTCTTAAGCACCTCGCTTTCGGCCGGATAACCAGCTCATTTGGAGGTAAGACGAGGGGAGGCTTACGATAGGCGAGCTGTCTAACAGCGTGTGCCCCCATCGTCTAGAGGCCTAGGACTCCGCCCTTTCACGGCGGCAACACGGGTTCGAATCCCGTTGGGGGTACCAAGGCCCTGTGGCGCAGTTGGTTAGCGCGCCGCCCTGTCACGGCGGAGGTCGCGGGTTCAAGTCCCGTCAGGGTCGCCAATCGGGTCCGAGCAAATGCTCGGGCCCTTTTCGCATTGTCTACTGAAGTAGACATTGTTTGGTGGATCTCGGGTTGCGATCGGTTTAACGTTTGTGTCGTGAACGATTTCGAGGCGTTTATCGCCGCTGCTGCGCGACCAATGGATATCCTGGCTGGTTTCAACCGCCAGGCCGTTGTCGATGCCGGAATGAAATCGACTCTCGCCGCCGACGGCGAGAAAGCCCGCGAGGTGTATTTCGGGCCCACGAAGTTCTCCCGCAAGCAGGCCCACGCGGTACGCATCGCCCGTGAGACGGGTAAGACGTTGGACCAGATCTTGTTCATCGAACAACAAGTGCGTCCGTTGGGGACTGAGAAGGAGAAGTGGAAGATCCGCCTGGCGTTGCTGTCTGTGCGCGGGAACTACGAGACGTTGAAGCGCCGCGCGAAAGACATCGTTCCTGAGGTGGATACTCCTGCTCCTGAGTCGGCGGTGCGGTTCGGTAAGGAGCGGAAAGGCAAGCGCACCTTCAGCGCTACAGGTGATGCGCGGGATATCGCTGCCCTTGAGTACGCGCTGCGCCAAAAACTCGATGCCAACCGTCCTGAGGGCCCGCAGATGTACGAGGCATTCCACGACCTGCTGCACAACGACGGTGCTGTTGCTGATGCTGTCCCACGCCCGCTGGTCCAGATCCCGCTTCCGGATTACATCTCGATCCTCGGCGGCCAGGGTGATGACACCATTCTGGGCTTGTCTGATGGCACCACGATGACCGGTGCGGAGTATCTGATGCACCATCATTCCAAAGACCTTGAAGTGGCACTGTTCCACCCGCAGGCAGGTCCGGTGAATCTGTACAACACGAAACGGTTCGCGAATAAGAAGCAACGTGACCTCGCCCGAGCAACACTGACCACCTGCCCAGTACCGGATTGTCGGCATGCTGCCGATAACTGCGAGGTCCACCACATCGAACCGTGGGCACGGGGTGGGCCGACGAACATGAGCAACTTGTCGGTGTTGTGCAGGTATCACAACCGCACCAACGATGATGACCCCGATAGGCACAACAGGGGTCGAATACAGGTGCGCGATGGGACACCAACATGGGTTTCACCGCGCGGAATACCAGTACCGAACAGCACACACCAATACGGTGCGATGCACCTACTGTTCGGAACCTAGCCGAGGGGCCACCACGCCCCACGGCCACTTCCGCACGCCTGAAAACCTGCGGTGTAATGCTGGTTTGTAATGTTTCACGACCTCTGTGTAAGGTATCAATTCGTGCAAGACGCGGAAAACAATTAGCCGCGGAAGTGCGAAATAAAAGAATAAGGCCCTGTGGCGCAGTTGGTTAGCGCGCCGCCCTGTCACGGCGGAGGTCGCGGGTTCAAGTCCCGTCAGGGTCGCTGAACTGTTGTTGCGTATTGACTGCGCGGCGCACGGTTCCGGCCAGATAGCTCAGTTGGTAGAGCACACGCCTGAAAAGTGTGGGGTCGCCAGTTCGATCCTGGCTCTGGCCACAACCATGAAGTCCTCCTGCGAAAGCGGGAGGACTTTTTGCATATGGTGGGTGCTTCCGAACTGATACGAACTGACACGAAAAGTGGCGGTCGACAGCGCTTCGTAGGAGGGCACCATGGCAGATCAGAACGTGAGCATTGAGCACGATGCAGCGGCGAAACGCTACGTCATCACGGTTGACGGGGAGCAGGCCGGGTTCGCGGATTACAGCGATGCGGATGATGCCACGCGCGATTTCAACCACACGGTCATCGACCCGAAATTTCGGGGACAGGGGCTGTCGGGGAAGCTCGTGAAAGCAGCTCTCGACGATACTCGCGCTGCCGGCAAGAAGATCATCCCGACATGCTCCGCCGTGGAGCACTTCGTGGAGAAGAACGCTGACTACAAGGATCTGGTCGCGTAAGCGCCGAACTAAATGACGTAGTTATTGTCCTCGGCGACATAGGAGTCGGGGTCGACGAGGTGCTTTCGCTCGTCGGACTTGCGCGGGCGGCACTTGGCCGGGATGCCGATCGCGATGCAGTTCGCGGGGACATCCTTCGTCACAACGGCGTTGGCGCCGACGGCGGAACCCTCACCGATGGTGATGGGGCCCAGCACTTTTGCGCCGGCACCGATGGTGACGTTGTCCTCGATGGTGGGGTGGCGCTTGGTTTGAGTGAGCACCTGACCGCCGAGGGTGACGCCGTGATAAAGCATGACACCGTCGCCGATCTCGGCGGTCTCGCCGATGACGATGCCCATGCCGTGGTCGATGAAGAAACGGCGCCCAATGGTGGCACCAGGGTGAATCTCGACGCCAGTGAGGAAGCGAGTGATCTGGGCGAGGATGCGAGCCGGGCCTTTGAAGTCGCGGACCCACAGGGCGTGGCTGATGCGGTGCATCCAAATGGCGTGAAGGCCGGAGTAGACGAGGGCGTTCTCGAGATCGCCGCGCGCGGCTGGGTCGTGGTCGCGGGCGTTAGCGAGGTCCTCACGTATGGTCCTGATCACCTTCAGCATGGGGCGTAGTGTAGCAGCGCCAATAGCAGAGCCCCCTCGCGCTGAAGGATTGGATTCAGGGAGGGGGCGGGGCGTCGATAAGCGATAGTGCTTAGTCGCGGATGTCCTCGTAGAGGATGGTGGAGATGTAGCGCTCGCCGAAGTCGCAGATCACGGTGGCGATCGTCTTGCCTGCGTTCTCCGAGCGGGAAGCGACCTCGAGGGCGGCCTTGACATTCGCGCCGGAGGAAATGCCGCCGAGGACGGCGTCCTTGCGGGCGAGCTCGCGGGAGGTGGCGACGGCGTCTTCGTTGGAGACGGCGATGACCTCATCGACGATCTCGCGGTTCAGGGTGCCCGGGACGAAGTTGGCGCCCAGACCCTGGATCTTGTGCGGGCCGGCCTGGCCTTCGGATAGCAGCGGGGAAGCAGCGGGCTCGACGGCGATGAGCTTGATGTCCGGGTTCTGCTCCTTCAGGTACTTGCCGGCGCCGGAGATGGTGCCGCCGGTGCCGACGCCTGCGACGAGAATGTCGATCTTGCCGTCGGTGTCGTTCCACAGCTCGGGGCCGGTGGTCTCGTAGTGGACCTTCGGGTTGGCCTCGTTCTCGAACTGGCGGGCGAGGATAGCGTTGTCGGTCTGCTCGACGATCTCGTTGGCCTTGTCCACAGCGCCCTTCATGCCGGCTGCACCCGGGGTGAGCTCGATCTGCGCGCCGTAAGCGCGGAGGATGACGCGGCGCTCGACGGACATCGTCTCGGGCATGGTCAGGATGACCTTGTAGCCTCGAGCTGCGCCGACGAGTGCGAGGGCAATGCCGGTGTTGCCGGAGGTCGCTTCGACGATGGTGCCGCCAGGCTTGAGGTCGCCGGACGCTTCGGCTGCGTCGATAATGGCGCGGCCGATGCGGTCCTTGACGGAGTTGGCGGGGTTGTAAAACTCGAGCTTGCCCAGCACGGTCGCGTTGGCTGCGTCGGTGCCTTCGGTGATGCCCTTGAGTTCGACGAGCGGGGTGCCGCCGATGGTGTCAAGGATGTTGCTGTAAACGTTTCCCATTGTCGCTCCTTTGTTTTGTCCCCGGTTGGCGGGGCGTCGTGTTCACGGCGGAAGTCGGTTCACTCCCGCGGACGGACCCAATGGTACACGATCAAACCGGAAAATATAGACAGAGCGGTCCAAAACGAATGAACTGCCCGGTTTAGCGTGATGGCGTGCGGTTGCTCCAGTTTCTGTGGAGCGGGGGTAGCTAGATGTTCGGGGTCGGGGGCGATCGGGCGCGAGTGGGTGCGGTTGTGTGGCTTGCAGGTCATTTTGCTACCCCCATAGGCGGGTTAGTATGGTTCTACCTGTACCGCAGAGACCGAATTACGCCCGCCGGCGGGGACACTCTAATGGGGGCTTCCTGTAAGGAGTTTGAATGGATTCGCAACGGGTCAAGGACGACGATGATGCTATCCGCGCTTCGCTCACGTCACTGAAGACCGCGACGGGAATCCCTGTGGCGATGTACGGCACCCTGCTTGCCGATAACCGCCTGCAGATCACTCAGTGGATCGGGCTGCGTACGCCGGCGCTGCAGAATTTGGTGATCGAGCCGAATCATGGTGTCGGCGGTCGCGTCGTGAGCACACGGCGCGCGGTGGGCGTGTCTGATTACACACGCGCGAATGTCATTTCGCACGAGCACGACGCCGCGATCCAGGACGAGGGTCTGCATTCTGTGGTCGCTGTCCCGGTGATCGTGCAGCGCGAGATCCGTGGCGTGCTCTACGTCGGCGTCCATTCGCCGGTGCGTTTGGGCGACAAGGTGATCGAGGAGGTCACCATGACGGCACGCACGTTGGAGCAGGATCTCGCGGTCAATTCCGCTTTACGACGAGTCGAGGGCGGCAAGGGCACCGCCAAGGCCGGCCGCGTAATGAACGGTGCCGAGTGGGAACAGATCCGTGCGACGCACTCGAAGCTGCGCATGCTGGCGAATCGGGTGGAGGAAGAAGAGCTCCGCAAGGAGCTGGAGCAGTTGTGCGACCAGATGGTGTCGCCGGTCCGCGTGAAACAGTCGACGAAGTTGTCGGCACGTGAGATCGACGTGTTGTCGTGCGTCGCCCTCGGCCACACGAATGTAGAGGCTGCCGAGGAAATGGGCATCGGCGCGGAGACGGTGAAGTCGTACTTGCGCAGCGTGATGCGCAAGCTCGGCGCGCACACGCGCTACGAAGCGGTGAACGCGGCGCGGCGCATTGGCGCGCTGCCGTAGGCGCCGCGGAATTTTCATTACCCTAGGGGGCGTGAAAGAGCGTTTTCTGGTTCAAGGTGGAGCACGTCTGCAGGGTGCCGTCCGGGTGGCGGGAGCCAAGAACAGTGTGCTCAAGCTGATGGCGGCGTCGTTGCTCGCGGAGGGCACGACGACGCTGAACAATTGCCCGGAGATTCTCGATGTTCCGTTGATGCAGAAGGTCTTAGAAGGGCTGGGCTGCAAGGTGGAGATCGAGGGGACGGTCGTGCGGATTCATACGCCGGCGACGGTGTCTTCGCACGCGGATTTCGATGCGGTGCGGCAGTTCCGCGCGTCGGTCGCGGTGCTTGGTCCGCTGACTGCGCGCTGCGGCGAGGCGATTGTGGCGCTGCCGGGCGGTGACGCGATCGGTTCGCGTCCGCTGGATATGCACCAGTCGGGGCTGGAGAAGCTCGGCGCGAGTACGCACATAGAGCACGGCGCAGTTGTGGCGCGCGCGGGGCAGTTGCGCGGCGCCAACATCAACTTGGATTTCCCGTCGGTGGGTGCGACGGAGAACATTCTCACCGCGGCAGTGCTGGCGGAAGGTCGCACGGTCCTGGATAACGCGGCGCGCGAGCCGGAGATCGTGGATCTGTGCGAGATGCTCAATTCGATGGGTGCGCGGATTCAGGGGGCGGGAACGTCGACGGTGACGATCGACGGCGTCGATAAGCTGCATCCCACGGAACACACGGTGGTCGGCGATCGTATTGTCGCTGGTACGTGGGCGTATGCGGCGGCGATGACCGGCGGTGATGTGACGGTGGGCGGGATCGCGCCGCGCCACCTTCATCTCGCGTTGGCGAAGTTGAAGAATGCTGGCGCGACGGTGGAGACCTACGAGCAGGGCTTCCGCGTGCGTATGGACGGCCGCCCGCAGGCTGTCGATTATCAGACGCTGCCGTTTCCTGGCTTCCCGACTGATCTGCAGCCGATGGCGATCGGGCTCGCCGCGATTGCGGAGGGTACGTCGGTGATCACTGAGAACGTGTTCGAATCCCGATTCAGGTTTGTGGACGAGATGCTCCGTCTCGGCGCTGATGCGACGGTGGATGGGCACCATGTGGTGCTGCGCGGCGTCGATAAGCTTTCTTCGACGGATGTCTGGTCTTCCGATATTCGCGCTGGTGCTGGTCTCGTGTTGGCGGGCTTGGTCGCGGACGGGGAGACGGTCGTGCACGATGTGGAGCACATCGACCGAGGTTATCCGCACTTTGTTGAGCAGCTGAACCAGCTTGGAGCGTCCGTTGCGCGTATTGCGTAAATAAACGCTTATCGACGTCCCGTTTACCCCTTCTCACCTGCTGGTTTGTGTTGTTGGTTGGGTGTGTGTAGCTTTATGTGAGTCAGCGTGACCGACAACGCCCCGCCGGATAGTGATTCTGGTGAGATGGCGGTAGGAAAACAATCGCTGGTAGATCCTTTC
>NZ_JBRBCB010000008.1:0-136690 GCF_053479455.1 Corynebacterium sp. 20-84 | reverse complement strand
AGTAGCCCTGAAACTCAACAATCGACCGCGAAAGACCCTGGACTACGACACCCCAGCAGAACGCATGGCCGAACTACTAGGATTGACCGGAACCTAGGAAACGTTGCAACGAACGCTAGAATCCGCCCAGCCGCTGAAGCATGAGACGAGCCACGGTGAACTCGATTTTCTCGCTCAGCGGATCGGAGTAGGTTTTCGCACCGTAGTCGCGCGCCAGAGCTTCTCGGGCAAGCCGAACAATGGCATCCAAGCCACCAGAAGACACCTGCATCGGATTCTTCGTCGCCGACACCAACTCGGCGGGAATGCCGCATTGCACAGCGAGATCGCGGAACAGTTTTTTATCTGTTCGCATGTCATGCCCGCGAATCACGTGGGGGTGGAGCCGTTGCGCCAGATCTACCGCTTCTCGGGTTTGCCACACTTGGATGTGCCGATCCGGATCATCGATGAGTCTCTCGTAAAAATCGGGGATGAAACGCTCCCGGGTAAAATTCGCCTGAATCTTGGCCCGCACAGTGGCGTCCCAGTGAGAAACGTCAACTGATTCTTCCCCACCAAGGAACAATGCATCAGCGCCAGCCCCCGACAGGATCGCCCCGTCCGCTCCTAGAGCGCGCGCATATTCGTCGACTCCGACAAGCACCAGCCCCGCCAATACCTCCCAGGGTTCTGGGTACCCGAGCTTCTTGACTGTCAGCGTCAAAAGTCGTTCAAATTCTGCTTCACCGGGTTCAACCACATGGTGCTCGAGACCGCAGTGCTCCGCCACAGCTTTGGCGGTGGCGATCTCAGCGGCTGCAACATCACCGGGTTGCGCGAAGCTCACAGCAAGTGCGTCTGGACGCACATCGGCGAGCACCGCTGCAATGAGGATCGAATCCACTCCCCCTGAGAGCATGAGGACAGGGCGCCCCGACCACTGCTTCGTCGCGGCGTCGAGCCGCCGCGAGAGGTACGCACGGACGAGCACTGCTGCTTCGTCCGGGTCGGTCACGTCATGCAGCGCCGGTGCAATCTCACACTCATCTGCGACGTACTCGCATCCCTTAGCGGTCGTTTCCATCTGGGTCCCTTTCCACTATTTCGAAGGAGTCGTAATCCAGCCTCGGCACATCGAGGGTATGTACGAGCTTCGCGTTCGTCGAGCTGAGCTCCCCCAATTTGTTTTCCAAGTTTTCCAGCCGTTGCACGATGATTTCGTTGCGGCCCCGTGGA
Organism: Corynebacterium sp. 20-84; assembly: GCF_053479455.1. Taxonomy (NCBI): domain Bacteria; kingdom Bacillati; phylum Actinomycetota; class Actinomycetes; order Mycobacteriales; family Corynebacteriaceae; genus Corynebacterium; species Corynebacterium sp. 20-84. The sequence continues at coordinate 135,472 of NZ_JBRBCB010000008.1, read as the reverse complement.
CGGAAGCGCTGCGGCCGGGTATATCTCATGCGGTCTTTCTTGTCGCGCACCCGCAAACGGAAGACAGCCGAACGGACGAGGTAATAGAAACCAGCCAGTGTCGCCGCCGAGATGACGACAATCCCGAAACGCTCCCATATGCTGATGCCGCTGATCCCCACAACGCTGATATTCATCGACAAGATTCCGATGAGTGCGACAAATAGCGCCAGCACCTCGACTGCTTTCCAGGTCATCTGGTTGGATTGAGTTTCCAGCTCTTTAGACAGCTCTGCCACTTCCTCGTGGACCCGCTCCATTTGGGCACTGACAGTGCTTCGGAGAGCTCTTTGCACCTGCCATTCAGACGACACCAGCAGCCGGTAATTCTTGTACTCGTTATGGATGTCGAGCGCGCCAGCATCTACGTGTTGTATCGCGAGATCGAGAGAACGGACGGATTGCCGGTAGAAGTAGTCTTGATCTTTTTCTCCTTCATCACTGTCAATCACTTCAAAGGGATTCCGTCCGGCATCGATGCCCGCTCCGGCACCGTCATACATCATGCCCTGCCCACCGAGGCCGATGGCAGCAGCAATCCGTCTATACGCTTCACCTCGGCGATAATGGGCGTTCGCATCACTAGGGTTCGAGCGCAACAGCGATTCGGAAAAGGCAAGCATTTCCCACCCGTAATAGCCCATCGGGAACAGCCACATGCCGTGCAAAAGCAGGTGCTTGATCTTCGTCGGCACACCGGAGAGACCGGTCGCTGGATCACGCGGCGGGGAGTTTTTCACTCCGATGGCCTCAAAGATGCTTCGTGGATTAACGGCACGACCCGCATTGAGGCGAGCAAAAATGAGATAAACGCTGTTCAGGTCCAAATCACCGATGACCAGGGGCTCGTCTTCAGCACGGCCGAGAACATCACGGATGCCCTCGTAGTTGAAGTCGAAGCGGTAGAGCTGAAGCTCGATCAACACCGCGACCACGTACCCCAAATCGCTATAGGTTGATTTCGGCGTGCGTACGGCGCGTTCCGGTTGCTGGATCCCGCGGAAGTTTTCCCGTGCCTTCCATGCAATATCGGTGACCATATTCAGGCACTTTTCAAATTCACCCGAAGAGCGGAAAACCCCGGCTCGAGTTCGATCCTGTGCCTGCGGGAACAGCGCTTCAGCAAGCCTAACTGTCGTATCTTTCCAGGCTGTCTTGGCGGCAAGCCGATCTGCCTCGCTCATTTTCTCCAATTCACCCGGAGCGTATGGGGTGAACAGTCTCCGATAAAACAGATCCGGATCCGATCCGCCAAACCATGCCCATTCCGCTTGTTCGACGAGAGATGCAAACTCATCTTCAGTAGCACTATGGTCCATGCTTTTCCTCCCTCGGTGCTAGCCGCAACGATGACCACCTATTGTATTCTCGACTCATGTCGCGCGATGAAGTCGATCTTTCCGACCTTCTCGGTCCGTTATCCGCCCCGGAAACTCCGGAACTGAGAATCATCGGTGTCTCGACACTGACTGGTTCAGCAACCAAGGGTGATTCCTCCCACGGCATTGGTAATGACAAAGACTTCGCTCTCTTGAACCGAGTTCGCTTGTGGTCAGATGTCGTTCTCGTGGGCGCCGGGACTGCTCGTGCCGAGAATTATTTCGGGGTGCGCACGACACACCAGCAGCGTGAAGAACGTATTCGCAATGGACAAGCAGCTGTCCCACCGATCGCGGTTGTCTCCCAGTCGATGGATTTCGACACCTCTACGCAACTCTTCCACGACACTCTCACGCCTCCCCTGATCCTGGTTCCGGAAGCCGACATCAATCCAGAACGCGCAGCCGAGCTTGAGTCAGTGGGAGCAATCATCGTTCCGTGCGGCGACGGGACTCCCCCGGAGATCGTCTCCGCTCTACGCAGCCGGGGGTTGCAACGAATTGTGTGCGAAGGCGGCCCCAGCATGTTCGAAGCACTTTTGCGGCATGCTCTGGTAGATGTCATCCACCTGACTATTGCCCCCTTCGCCACTTTTCCGGTAACCGTTCCGCTGTTCCCCCATACGGACTCGGACGACGAAGGCAGCACAAACGATGCTGTAGACCAGAGATTTGCACTCGACCACATCGAATCGGACTTGGATTCATATGTGTTCACCCGATACCGGCGGGTGAACAAGGGAAACTAGTGCACATTTAGTAGTTTTGGGGGCTGTGACTAACCGCATCAACGCTTTGCACTCAACTTGGTCCTCCCCCGCACCGGAGGGCAGTCAGTGCTCCCCAGCGGTGGCAAACGCGTTTTTGTGGCCTTTAGCGATTCTTCTGGTCATTCACCGTGTTTTTGCGGTGGCGCTGCCCGGCACCGTGACCGACGACTTCACCACTGTGTGGTCGGCCGCACGCCGGTTCGTCCTCCGTGAGCCGGTGTACAACGAGCTCTACCACCACGTCGACCCGCACTACCTGTACAACCCGGGCGCGACACTGCTGCTGTCGCCTTTGGGCCTGGTGGACAATATCAGCGCGGTTCGTGCCCTGTTCATCCTCGTCAACGCCGCGTGCATCATCGGCGCCCTGGCCTGGCTGACACGGCTGGCCGGGCATCGGTTGTCCTCCCCCGTTTTCCCGGGCGCGGTGGCCCTCGCATTTCTCACAGAAGCGGTGACAAACACCCTGGGCTTCGCCAATATCAACGGCGTTCTCTTCCTCGGACTCGTCGCCTTCCTCGCCTGGCTACTCGCCGCGGGCGCCGGCTCGTCGTGGGCCGCCGGACTCGTGCTCGGTCTGTGCATCCTGATCAAGCCGATGTTCGCGCCCTTGCTGCTGCTGCCCCTGCTGCGTCTGGATTGGCGCGCCATCATCGGTGGCATTGCTGTGCCTGTCGCGCTCAATCTGATCGCCTGGCCGCTCACCCCGGGAGCGCGCGACTACATCGATATCGTCGCGCCGTATCTCGGCATCACGCGCGACTACGCGAACTCGTCACTATCCGGCGCCGCGGTCTATTTCGGCATGCCGGGCTGGTTGCACACAGTGCTCTTCCTTCTCTTCGCCGCTACTGTGCTCGTCGCCGTGGTGTTCTTGGCCCGTTACCGCTTCACCGCCGAGTGGGTCTGGGCCGCCACCACCGCCGCTGTTCTCCTCGCCGGCGTGTGCCTGCTGTCGTCGCTTGGCCAGGCGTATTACTCGATGCTGCTCTTCCCCGCTGTGTTCACCATCGGCCACCGTCTCAGCGCTTTCCGTTCGCCTGCCGCATGGGCGGGAATAATCCTGTGTCTGTCACCGCTGACCTGGGTAGTGGACGGCCACTACGTCACCGGCCGCTGGCTTGACACCTTCCTGCCTACTGTCGGCTGGGCGGTGTTCATCGTCGCAGTGGCGGCGTGGGCCGTGGCTGTCAGCACTTCCGACCGACATGAAAGGACGCACCGCCATGGCGGACAACACGAATTACAGCGATTGGACTGAAACTCAGTGGCGTGAGCGCCTGAGCCCGCAGGAGTACCACGTGCTCCGCGAAGCCGGCACGGAGCCACCGGGAGTCGGCGAGTACACCGACACCACCACTGAAGGCGTGTACCGTTGCCGTGCCTGCAATGCAGAGCTGTTCCGCTCCACCGAGAAATTCGACTCCCACTGCGGTTGGCCGTCATTCTTCTCCCCGCTCGCTGGCGACAAGGTGATCGAACGCAAGGACCGCTCGCTCGGCATGGTGCGCACCGAAGTGCTGTGCGCCAACTGCAATTCCCACTTGGGCCACGTGTTCGCTGGTGAGGGGTACGACACCCCGACCGACCTGCGCTACTGCATCAACTCCATCTCCATGACATTGGAGGAAAAGCCGGTGCAGTAATGCTGCCGGCTCCCGCTGGCTTAGCTGCAAGTGGCCGAGCTGCTTCAGCACAGCGAAAAGCGCCTGTCCCCGCGGAGGGTACGGGGGCAGGCGCTTCGTCGATAAGCGAATGCTTTATGCGCCGAGATTTACGGCAGGACCTCGACGATCTCTGCGATATCGGCAACGCGGCGGCCGGAGAAGAACGGCAGCTCCTCGCGCACGTGGAGGCGTGCCTCCGTGTAGCGCATCTTGTGCATCAGGTCGGAAATGCGACCCAGCGTCGGCGCCTCGAATGCGAGCATCCACTCGTAATCGCCGAGGGAGAACGCCGACATCGTGTTCGCGCGCACGTCCTTGTACTCCGCGGCGGCCTGGCCGTGCTCGATGAGCAGTCGGCGGCGCTTGTCAGCGTCCATGACGTACCAGTCGTAGGAACGGGTGAACGGGTAGACCGTGATCCAATCCTGCGGCTCCTCGCCCATGATGAAGGCGGGCAGGTGGCCACGGTTGAACTCCGCCGGACGGTGGAGGCCCACACCGATCCAGAAGACCTCGAGGCACTGGCCCAGCACAGTCGTGCGGCGGAAATCGTTGTAGGCCTTCTGAATGTCTTCGAATTCTTCCGCGTGCCACCAAATCATCACGTCGGCTTCCGCACGGATGCCGGAGATATCGTAGATGCCGCGGACGACGACCTTGCCCTCTTCCTCGAGGCCGGCGAAGAACTTCTTCAGCTCCGCGACGACATCCTCACGCTCGGTGCCGAGCGCGCCCGGAATCGCGCGGAACGTCGCCCACTGGGCGTAACGCTGAGTGTTGTTGAGCTTTTCAATATCCGGCTGAGTCATGCCGCACATCCTTTCTTCCCCTACCGCGGGGAGGTCCAACAAAAGTTCTATACGCCGATCCTACAGGGCGTGCTTCAACGGATAACGGCGCGCCTCCACAGAATGCGGCCAGGCACTGTCTAGCTTGGAACGCGTGACACATTCGGACCACCCGCAGCTCTCCGCCGCCCCCTCCCCGACCACGAAATCTGCCGCGACCGACGCGCAGAACGGGGAGTCCGCGACGATCCCTGCCGAATTCAACGAAGCAGTGGAGTCCATGCACCGCGCGCAATTGCGTCCGGAGATCAGCCTGGGCACCATCCGTCCGCCGCAGCGCCCCGCGCCGTTCAGCCACGCTGTGGGCCTCGAGGTACAGCAGCTTAACGACGACGCGCCTATCCCCACCGACTCCCAAGGCGACGCGTTCGGCCGCCTGATCCTTCTGTACTCCCCGTCCTCTGAAGAGGCGTGGGAGGGCTCCATGCGCCTGGTCGCCTACATCCAGGCGGACATGGACGACGCGGTGGCCTCCGACCCGCTGCTGCCGGATGTCGCGTGGCAGTGGCTCGGCGAATCCCTGGCCGAATCAGGTGCCGAATACACCAACCTCGGCGGCACCGTGACCTCCACGTCGTCGGTCCGCTTCGGCGAGATCGGCGGTCCGCCGCGCGCCTACCAGATCGAAATGCGCGCCTCCTGGACCGCCGCCGGCACCGACCTCGCCCACCACGTCGAGGCGTTTTCGAAGGTGCTCGCCCACGTCGCCGGCCTTCCGCCGGAAGGTGTCGCTGGCATCGACGGCCGCCGCTAACCGATGCCTGATACTTCCCGTCGCGCCTCCGGCTCCGGCGCCTATACTGTCGCCACCTCGCCAGAGGAGTACCAGCGTGCCGCTGCGGCGCTAGCTGCCGGACGGGGCCCTTTCGCCATCGACACTGAGCGCGCGTCAGCCTACCGCTATGACGACCGCGCCTTCTTAGTCCAGATCTTCCGCCGCGGCGCCGGCACCTTCTTGCTCGCGCCCGAAGGTCACCGCGATGACTTCGAATCGATTCTCGCGCCCGTGGTGGGCGGAGGCGACTGGATCGTCCACGCCGCGCCGGAGGACCTCCCCAGTCTTTCCGAGCTCGGCTTGTACCCGGGCACGCTTTTCGACACCGCGCTGGCGGGCCGCATCGCCGGCTTCGACAAGCCAAACCTGGCCGCCATGGTCGAGCAATTCTGCGGCGTGGTCCTTGAAAAAGGTCACGGCCGCGAGGATTGGTCTGAAGTTCCCCTGCCGGCGGAATGGCTCGACTATGCAGCCGAGGACGTCATCTACCTCAATGAGCTCGCCGAAGCGCAAGCCGAGCTGCTCGCTGCCACTGACAAACTCGAGATCGCGGACGAGGAATTCGCTTTCATCGTCGCCGAATACGCTGAATGGGAACCGACCGTGAAAACGTGGCGGGATCTCAAGGGAATCGCGCAATTGAAGTCGCGAACATCCCTCGCCGTCGCACGCGCCCTGTGGGAAGAACGCGACGCCGAAGCGCGCGACCGCGATAAGTCTCCGTCGCAAATCCTGCCCAATAAGGTCGTTCTCGCCGTCGCGAAAGCCCTGCCCCGGTCTCCGCGTGATCTGGGCGCAGTCCCCGGATTTCCGCAACGCCGACGCGGCGCTGTGCAGCGCTGGTTTCCGGTGCTGCAGTCCGTCTACGATTCCGATCCGTCGACATGGCCGACGCGGAAAAGGCGTCCGGACGACGACGAAACCGGCCCGCCCGGGAAATCCGCATGGCAGCGCCACCACCCTGATTCATGGGAGGCGCTGCAAGCCATGCGATCGGCAGTGGCGTATTCCGCGGCGCAGCTCGAAATGCAAGCCGAGGTCCTGCTCACTCCAGCGACGCTGCGTGAAGCAGTGTGGACGGTGACCAATGAGCCCGGCCCGTGGAGCACGCACCGCGTTGCGGTGCTGCTGCGTTCGCTCGGCGCCCGCGAATGGCAGATCGCGGAAGTCGCCCCGCTGTTCGGGTTGATAGAGGTCTAACTGCTTCGCGCAGCGTTTAGAGGTTCCCGATCCACTCTTCAATAGATGCCTGGGCAGAAGCCGCATCCAAGCCCACATCCGCGATCAGCTGCGAACGCGACGCATGATTCGGGAACACGTCCGGGAACGCCAGACGGCGCAGCGGCGTATCCACCTCGGCAGCGCTAAGTGCCTCGGAAATCACAGATCCGATGCCGCCGCGGACAATGCCGTCTTCGTAGACGACCACCATGTCGGCGGATGCGGCCATGTCAATCAGCTCCGCGTTCACCGGGACGATCCAGCGCGGGTCCACCACGGTGATGCGCTGACCCTCACCGTTGAGCTCGTTCGCAACACGCACTGCATTGTCTGCGAACTCACCGATGGCGATGACCAGCACCTCAGGGGTATCGTCGCTTTCCTCGCCCAGCGGCTCAACCAGAATGTCGCAGCCGCCCGGCGTGCGGCGCACCGCATCGATGGCGGGGCCGACGTCGCCCTTCGGGAAACGAACCACCGTCGGGCCATCCTCGATCGCGATCGCCTCGCGGAATTCTTCGCGCAGACGGTCCGCATCGCGCGGCGCCGCCACACGGATCCCAGGAACGATCGATGTGATCGCCATATCCCACACACCGTTGTGGCTCGCACCGTCACTGCCCGTGACACCGGCACGATCCAGCACCAGCGTCACCGGTTGCTTGATCAGTGCGACGTCCATGAGCAACTGGTCAAACGCTCGGTTGAGGAAGGTGGAGTACACCGCGACGACCGGGTGCAAGCCCCCCAACGCCATGCCAGACGCGGAGGTCACCGCGTGTTGCTCGGCAATACCGACGTCGAAGAACCGGGAGGGGAATTTCTCCGCGAATGGAGTCAGCCCCGTCGGGCCTGCCATCGCCGCGGTCAGCGCGACAATGTCTTCGCGCTCGTGGGCTGCGCGCAGAAGCTCTTCCGAAAAGACCGAGGTCCAGCCGGGCCCCGCTTCACCGAGCGCCTCACCCGTCACCGGGTCGATGACGCCGGTGGAGTGCATCTGGTCAGCCTCGTCGTTGACGGCCGGAGCGAAGCCGTGGCCCTTCTCGGTAGCCACGTGAATGATCAGCGGGCCGTCGTATTGCTTTGCGTACGCCAGCGCCGTCATCAGCGAACCGATGTCGTGGCCCTCGATCGGGCCGACGTATTTCATGCCCAGCTCCTGGAACATCTGCGTGGGCACCACCTGGTGCTTGATGCCCTCCTTCATCGCGTGGAGGGCATCGAAAGCGCGTTCACCGACCCAGCCCATGGATTTGAGGGTGCGCTTGCCCTGCTCCATGACTTCGTCGTAGCCCGGCTGAATCCGAATCTGCGCTATCTGGGAGCGCAGCTCATCCAGGTTGCGGGCGAAACCGCCGATCGTCGGCGAATAGGAGCGCCCGTTGTCGTTGACTACGATGACGACATTGCGGTCGCTCTCAGCGATATTGTTCAGTGCTTCCCAGCACATTCCGCCGGTCAACGCACCGTCGCCGACGACAGCCACGACATTCTTGTCGCCCTTGCCGTGCAGCACCTTCGCCTTGGACAAGCCGTCGGCGTAGGACAGCGCCGCGGAGGCGTGGGACGACTCCGTCCAATCGTGCTCCGACTCGCTGCGGTTGGTGTAGCCCGACAGACCGTCTTTCTGGCGCAGCGTGTCGAACTGGTCGGCGCGGCCGGTGAGAATCTTGTGCACGTAGGACTGGTGGGACGTGTCGAAGATGATCGGCTCTTCCGGCGAATCGAAGACCGCGTGCAGGGCGATCGTCAGCTCCACCACACCCAAGTTCGGGCCGAGGTGCCCGCCGGTGGCGGAGACCTTCTCAATCAGGAATTCGCGGATTTCACGCGCGAGACGGTCAAGCTCGTCCCTCGACATGTCATTCAGATCAGCAGGAAAATCGCGGTGGTCAAGGCTACTCACTAGTCGTCTTGGCTCCTTCTCGGCGAATTCTTCCCCCGGCCCGGTTTCTACCCAGCTCGGGTCACCGTGGACGGACTCTCTCGTTCTGATCGAGTTTACACCGTGTGTAGCCAAAACCATTATTCTCCTGCCTTGGAATTAGCGCGGGACGAGACTCGTGAGAACTTCGAAGTGGTGGGTGTTCGGGAAGGCGTCGATAAGCGCCATGCGCTCGACTGCGTACCCGCACCCGCCCCACGCTGCGAGGTCGCGCGAAAACGTCGCGGGATCGCAACCGATGTTAATGACGCGCTGCGGCCCGCGTGCAGCGACAGCCTCCACGACATCCGCGCCGGCACCTGTGCGCGGCGGGTCGAGGACAACCAACCCCGGATCGGGCAGCCCGTCGATGCTCGACTCGACCTTGCTGTTGCGCACCTCCACGTCGACATCCGCCAGCGCCGGTTGCGGATCGCGCGTCGCCGCCGCCGAATAATCGACGCTGACCACGTGCGCCCTCGAGCCGAGCGCATCGCTTATCGACGGCACGAACAACCCCACTCCCCCGTACAAATCCCATCCGACGGGCCGTGCATAGGTGTCCGCAGCCCAATCGACGATATAGCGGCAGTACGTGGCCGGAGCTGTGGTGTGGGCCTGCCAGAATGCCGTGGGCGGAAAACGGAATACCGATTCTTCGATGCCACTACTTTGCGGCGCGGGGACCGCCTCGGTCACGACGGAATCGCCTTCGATCCGGGTCTCGATGCGCTCGATCCGCTTGCCGCGCTGCGCGCGCTGGGTCTCCACGACATGGCGCGTGCCACGTGAATCGACCACGACGACGAGCTCCGCGCCCGGAGTGAACCTGCGCGCATCGGCGCCGACGATGCCATCGAGCGCTTCCTGGTTGACCTGCGTGCAGCGCACCCCCGCGATCACGTCGTGGCTGCGTGCCCGGCGCATCCCGGCGCGCCCATCCGGGCCCACACCGAGGCGGACACGCGTGCGCCAGCCGGTCAGCGGCGCGAGAGTGTCCTGTTCGAGATCGATGGCGAGGTCGAAGCCGGTGAGAACACCGCTCGGGCGCGCGAATTTGTCCAGCTGGCCGACGAGGATTTCGCGTTTGAGCCTCTCCTGCGCGGTCGGCGTGATGTGGGAGTAGTCGCAGCACCCGGCGCCCGCTTCCGCAGCGGGGCAGGCCGGGTCCACGCGGTCCGGCGACGGGGTGTCGATGGCCTGCGCTTCCCCACGCGCCCAGTTCTTTTTCACCTTGGTCAACGCCACCGATGCGGTGTCACCCGGAATGGCTCCGGCGACAAAGACGACCCGCCCGTCCGGTGCGTGCGCGATCGCCTCCCCGCCGTGGGCCATCGTCGTCGGTGTGAGCGTGAGAGTGTCACCCACACTCAGTGCTGGTGAATGCGTGGTGGGTCGGTCGTCCATGTCTTGAGTGCTTGATCTAGTTCTGGTTCTGCTGCTGTTGCTGTTGCTGTGCCATTGCCTGCTGCAACTGCGCGGCAAGCTGCGCGGGCAGCTCGACCGGCAGGGAGTTGCCGGCCAGCACCGGGGAGGAGCCGCGGTAGATGAAGGAGCGGGCAATGATCTCGTGCGCTAGCTCAGCCAGCTGATCTTCCTTGCCGTGCGGTGCCGCGAGCGTGACGCGGTAGAGCCAACGCGGGCCTTCCACACCGACGATGCGGATGACACCGTTGTCTCCGCGGCCCACGACCTCGCGGCCCCACGGCCCTTCCTCGAAGGTGGCGGGCATTCCCTCACCCTGCATCCCCTCGATGATCTCGTCGCTCGACTCTTCCCACATGCCGCCGGAATTCGGCGCAGCGAATGCGACCGGAGTGACGCGGCCGAATTCGGTCACGACGTGGAGCATGCGCGGGCCCTGCTCGCCCATCTCCACCTGCACCTGGGAGCCCTTCGGCAGCGGCAGCTGGATCGACCCCAGATTCAGAATGCCTTCAGCGAAATCACTGAAGTCGAAATCCTCGATGTCTACGCTATCGCCGTCGAATGGACCAGTGTCGCCGCCAACGGCGTCGTGCTCGATTGTGACCGGCCCCGCGTAGGCCTGGGTCTGGGACTGAACGCGGTCCGCATCCCCTGCCTTGTCCGCCGCAGCGGATACGAGCTTGGGCTCGGGTTCATTCTCGGATTCGTCCTCCTCGGAAGACTCCTCCTCGGACTCCTTGGAGCTCGCGCCCTCCTGCAGGTCCGTAATGGTGTACTCGGAGCTCGGGTTGCTCGGCTTCTCTGCCTTTTTGGAGCTCGCGCCCTCCTGCAGGTCCGTGATGGTGTACTCGGAGCTCGGGTTGCTCGGCTTCTCTGCGTCCTTAGCGTCTGCAGTGAGCTTTTCAGCAGCGTCAGCTGCCTTCTTCTTATTCTTGCCAAACGGCCAAAATCCCATGGTGCTGCGATCTCCTTGTGCTAGTTGTGCTTGATGTACTCGATCAGTTCATGCCGGTTGAACCGTACCCGCCGGCGCCGCGGACCGTCTCGTCGAGCTCGTCGACCTCGACGAAATCCGGGAGTTCCACCCGCTGAACAACGAGCTGTGCGATACGCATGCCCCGGGTGATCTCGAATGGCGTGTCCTTGTCCGTGTTGAGCAGACACACCATCAACTCGCCACGGTAGTCCGCATCCACGGTGCCCGGCGCGTTCACAATCGTGATCCCGTGCTTCGCCGCCAGGCCTGAGCGTGGGTGGATCAAGCCGACGGTGCCCAGCGGCAGCGCCAACGCGATCCCTGTCTTTACTAAAGCGCGCTCCCCCGGCGCGATCGTGAGATCTTCAGCGGAGTGCAGGTCCACACCGGCGTCGCCGCGGTGCGCGCGCTTGGGCACAGGCAACTCGGGATCGAGCCGCTTCAACGGGATGGGGCCAATTCCCCCACCGGCGGCGCTTTCATTCGCATGATTCATCACGTGGTTGGTCACGGCCCCAGACTACGTGACCGCTCCATGCTCCCGCCGTGGCGCAGTATCACGGCGAGCGATTCAAGGATTGTCCCCGTGCTGCTTAACATGGAAGGCGTGACGGACAACGCCAAAGAGAATGTGACTAGCAACCCTGCCGGGGCATCGCAGACTACTTTCGGTTCCCCGGAGGTGCTTTATTCAGAACGCCAGTGGGTGCCCGCGTGGTGGTGGATCATCGGCATCGCGTTCGCCGTATTGCTCGGCGCCCAAATGGGCAATAACCGTGGCTTCTGGTGGTTCGCCATCACCTTCGTTCTCGTCTCCGCGGTAATCGTGTGGTTCCTCCTCCACCTGTCCTCCACCGTGGTGAAGGTGGAAAAGGATAGCGATGGGACCCGCTGGCTGGTGGTGGGAGACGCGAACCTGCCAGACAACGTCGTCACGCGTTCTCTTGCTGTGCCCAAGTCTGCGAAACAGAACGCGCTCGGGCGTCAGCTCGACCCGGCCGCATACCTCATCCACCATGCGTGGGTTAAGGAGCTCGCCCTCTTCGTGCTCGACGATCCGGAGGACCCCACTCCGTACTGGCTCGTGTCGTCGAAGAACCCGGAGAAACTTCTCCGGGCGTTCGTCCCTGCGCAAGCGGAACAAGCAATCGCCCCGCTGCAGAAGGGCTAGAAACTACTCGCAGTCCAGGCAGATCTTCGAACCGTCGGACTCCGTGTGGCCCAGACGGTTGTTCTTCTGCACTAGGAAGCAGGACGCGCAGGTGAACTCGTTCTGCTGCTTCGGCACGACGGAGACATTGAGCTCCTCGCCGGTCAGATCCACCTGGGGCGGGTCGAAGGCGTCGACGACTTCGCCGTCGTCGTCCATGCTGCTGCCGGCGACTTCCTCGGCCTTGAGACCCTCGAGCGAGTCGGTCTCAATCTCATCGTCGAGGCGTCGGCGGGGCGCGTCGTAATCGGTGGCCACTAGTGGGTCTCCTTTGCCATACATCGTCGCAGCATCAACCGCGCTTTTCTGGGTGGAACACCACCCGCTGACGGCCTTTACTGCCTTCTTTCGACGCGATACTAAATCAACGTGTCCCGTCTGTCATGTTTCCCCCGCGCATTGCGTCTCCGGCGTGTCGCACATGCCGCCTCCCGCAGGACCGCACCGCACTCATATCGGCGGGATGACTAGAATCAGCAACCATGAACACTGGGGTGGCTGAAACCAACGAAAACAACGCGCACGCTGCGAAAGAAACACCGCACGCGCACTGCTGCGGAATTGACATCGGCGGCTCTGGTGTCAAAGGCGCCATCGTGGATATGACGACCGGCGAATTCGTCAGCGACCGCATCAAGATTCAGACTCCGCAGCCAGCCACCCCTGACGCTGTCGCTGAGACGACGGCGGAGATCGTGCGCCAGCTTGGTTGGGACGGCCCCGTGGGCATCTGCCTGCCATCGGTGGTCACCGACCAGATCGCACGCACCGCCGCCAATATCGACGACTCGTGGATCGGCACCAACGTCCACGATCTTTTCGCTCGCCACCTACCGGGCCACGAGCTCGCAGTGCTTAACGACGCTGATGCAGCCGGCTTGGCAGAGGTCGCCTTCGGCGATGAAGCCGCCCGGACCGGTGCCGTCATGTTCCTCACCTTCGGCACAGGCATCGGCTCTGCATTCCTCATGGACGGCGCGCTCTTCCCCAACACAGAGCTGGGGCACATGATGGTCGACGACAAGGAGGCCGAGCACCAAGCCTCCTCCGCAGTGCGTGACCGCGAAGAGCTGAGCTACAAGAAGTGGGCCAAGCGCGTGGACCGTGTTCTGGCCGAGTACGCGCGACTGTTCAATCCGTCCGCTTTCGTCGTCGGCGGCGGCATCTCCCGCAAGGCAGACAAATGGGTGCCGCTGCTCACCATCGATACTCCCGTCATTCCGGCCACGCTCCGCAACCGTGCCGGAATCGTCGGTGCCGCGATGGCTGTGTGGAAGGACATCACTCCGTAACTGCCTCACCCCAAAGCTCCACCGCACACTGAAATTAATGACTTTCACAAGGTGGCGCTCACTAAGTGTGCGTGCGTATGCTGTAGGGTTGTTCAATAACTTAGCGGTTCTAGTGCTGGCAGATGAGATTTCTGCTAGGGCTTGTACCGCGCCGTAACACATGGACGCAGGAATAGACTCCGCCTCTCCGCGTTGACACTGCCGCCACCGCAGTCCCGTATTGTGGTGGCGCACCAACGAAGAGAAGCGGCGAGCTCATGAAAGGTCGTACGTGGCAGCGAGCACCCCATCTAAAAACCAGAGCCCTGAGAACAGCGCTGACGCATCCGGGGACACCGGCGCCACTTCGCCTGCCCGCAAGACCGCCGCTAAAAAGACGACGGCGAAGAAAGCTGCCAAGAAAGCAGTAAAGAAGGCAGCGAAGAAGACTGCTAAGAAGACGGCGAAAAAGACCGCCAAGAAAACGGCGAAGAAGACGGCCAAGAAAACCACCAAGAAGACGGTGAGGAAGTCCGCCGCAAAGAAGACTGTGCGCAAGTCTGCCGCGGCGAAGGTCGAGGCCCCGGACGAGTCCGATGAGTTCGACGAGAGCTCTGAAGACGATGACGATCTCGACGACGACATGCTCGACGCGGATATCGACGGCGCTGATCTCGACGACGACATGGACGACGATCTCGACGAAGACAACCTCGGCGACGAGGAATTCGAGAACGACCTCGATGACGAAGAGGTTGTCGACGCTGCCATCGAAGACGAGGACGAGGAAGACGACTCCGAGGATGTCGTGCCCGAGCTCGGCGAAGAAGACGGTTCTAAGAAGGCCCCGGCTAGCAGCGACGATGATGATGATGACGACTCTGCCGCACCGTCTGTCTGGGATATCGAGGAATCCGCTGCCCTGCGCCAGGCGCGCAAGGATGCGCAGCTGACTGCTTCCGCCGACTCTGTTCGCGCCTACCTCAAACAGATCGGTAAGGTCGCCCTGCTCGACGCTGAGCAGGAAGTGTCCCTGGCCAAGCGCATCGAGGCAGGTCTGTACGCCCAGTACCGCCTGGACGAGATGAAGCGCGCCGCCGACGAAGGCGACAAGGACGCCAAGCTCAGCCCGGCTATGAAGCGCGACCTGCGCGCCGTCGCCCGCGACGGCCGTAAGGCGAAGAACCACCTGCTGGAGGCAAACCTTCGTCTCGTGGTCTCCCTGGCGAAGCGCTACACCGGCCGTGGCATGGCCTTTTTGGACCTGATTCAGGAAGGCAACCTCGGTCTCATTCGCGCCGTGGAGAAATTCGACTACTCCAAGGGCTACAAGTTCTCCACCTACGCCACGTGGTGGATCCGTCAGGCGATCACCCGCGCGATGGCTGACCAGGCCCGCACCATCCGTATTCCGGTGCACATGGTCGAGGTCATCAACAAGCTCGGCCGTATCCAGCGTGAGCTTCTGCAGGACCTCGGCCGCGAGCCGACTCCGCAGGAGCTGGCGAAGGAAATGGACATCACCGAGGAGAAGGTCCTCGAGATCCAGCAGTACGCGCGTGAGCCGATCTCTTTGGACCAGACCATCGGCGATGAGGGCGACAGCCAGCTCGGCGACTTCATTGAGGATTCTGAGGCTGTCGTCGCGGTGGACGCCGTGTCCTTCACCCTGCTGCAGGACCAGCTCCAGGACGTGCTCCACACCCTCTCCGAGCGCGAAGCCGGCGTTGTGCGCCTGCGCTTCGGCCTGACCGACGGCATGCCCCGCACTCTCGACGAGATCGGCCAAGTCTACGGCGTCACCCGCGAGCGCATCCGCCAGATCGAGTCGAAGACGATGTCGAAGCTGCGCCACCCGTCACGATCCCAGGTGCTGCGCGACTACCTCGACTAGTCAACGCGCTCTCGACGCGAAAGCCCGTAGGCCCCGGCTTCTCACATGCCGGGGCCTACGGGCTTTTCTACCTCCCGCTAATAGATCCCCTCTTCCCCGTTGATGTCGAATTTCCAGACTGGGTCGAATTCGTGGTTGACCGGGTCGTAGCCGAGGAGCAAATACGTCGCATCGCGGAAATGGCCGGTGTGCTCGCCACAGTAGGAAAGATCGATGTCTTCATATTCCTCGACATATTCACGTTTTTCTTCCCATTCCAACCAGAACACTTGTCCAGCCGGATTCATGACAGCGATGCCAGGAACGTCGAAAATCCGGTTGTGCGAATACTTGTACCTGCCTATGTTGAGAGTTGCATCAACGCAGATTTCACTGTCTTCGCCGTCGAGTTTGCTTTCCCCGAACGGAGTGACGTCCACGTCTGTGAGCGCCAACTTGGCCTGCTCCAGTTGCAACGACTCAATGGATCCCCCGTCCCCCAGAGCCCCTGCTTTCGCGAGCAACTGCGTGTAGTTCTGCCCCGCAACGCTGACCGTTGTATCGACCGACACATCATCGTCGTTGCTGGGTGCTTCTCCCGCCGCGATATCGGACAGATCCGATAGTTTGCTTGCAATCGGGTACAACGGTTCGCACGATGCCGCAACAGTCAATTGAAGGTCTTCCAACCCAGGACGGTCGGTATTCATCATGCACCACGGGTCGTTCGAATCGTCCGATTTCGTCTCATCCCATCCGGAGACGAAATACGAAAGGGCTCTGCCTTCCTTCGGTTCTTCGTCGAGATGGAGTTCGACGGCGATATCACCTTCGGCTGTTTCAAACCATCCGGAACAGAAATCATCTGACAAATTCGGCTGGTACACATCCTTCCAAGCGACAGAATCATAGAACTCGTCTCCCAGCTCGCAGCTCACCATTTTGCCGTCAACGAATGTGTGGTCGACGGCACGCTGGTCGATTTCTGAGACTTTGTCCCGCTGAATCCAAACCACTGCCCCGCCGATCACCGCGACAAGCAGAACGATAGAGAGCACAGGAAGAAGGACACTAGGTTTCTTGGGTCGCTGCGGTGCCGTTGGAGGGCCAGGAGGGACATTCGGATTCTGGGGCGGGAAAGAATTCGGTTGGCCCGGGGTGTCCTGGACCCCGGGTTCTACTGCGTGGTTCGTCGGTTGCTGCACCTGGTGCGTCTCATCAGAAGCGACCGGCTGTTGCTGCGGCGACTGGTAAAGCGGGTACGGGGCTGTTGGACGGTCCCCAGGGGAGTATGGGGTTGGCTGGCCGTAATAGATGCCGCCGCCCGGCGGCATCGAGGTCGGACCCTGCGGGAACCCGGCACCCGGCCCGCGGGAGAAGCCGGGAGGAGTCGGCGGGACATTGCCGGCATCGTTTCCGTTCGGCCTACCTTCTGTGCCCTGCACTTCTCCTCTTTCCGCAACACGCCACCGGCGCAGTCGTCCGTGGACTGAAAAACGGTTGTGACCACAGAGACATTACCTGGAAATAGCGGAATTCTCTCGGCGTTTTTCTGCGGTAGCGCGTCAACAGAGGGCGAATAATCCGGACTGTGAAAGGAGCTTAAGTGCTCTCGGTGAACCGGCCGTCGGGACGCTCGTAGATCTGCTCGTTGAACTCGTCTGGGCCAATGGGGGCTGGATCGTCGAAGTCGGTGTAGCTGCCCGGTTCGTCGTAAAGCATGGAGATGAGAATGACGGCAATGAGGATGGAGACGATGAGCGCGCACACGTTGAGGACGATGCCGATGATGGCGGGCGCAAGTCCGCCGCGGCGCAGACCCCGGCGTTTCTGGCTGATCCCGATGGCACCAAATATGATTCCGGCGATCGCGGAAATTGAACCGAGGATGATGAACCACCACGAGGTGAGAATCGTGGCGATACCGATGACCAGAGACGCGATGGCGAAGCCGTTGCTGCGGGGCTGCCCGTTGTTGTAGTCCGCGTAGCCCGAAGGAAGGTATGAATTCGGGCCGTGGGGGTTGTAACGCCCGTACGCGTCAACAGGGCCCTGTTCAAAAGGCTGGCCGTAGCCGTCGAACTGTCCAGCACGCTCGTGGGAGTAGCCGCCGTAAGGTTCGTTCAGTGGATCCCGCGGGCTGCGCGGGTAACCAGCGCCATAAGGATTCGGGTGCACCATGGTGTGGCCGACTTTACCACTGCTGCAGGTACCTGATTCTTTCCCTGAGCTGATCGGCGGAGCACAGTGCGGTAGGCGGACCGCCGCAGGCTTTGCGCACCTCGGTGTGGATCGCACCGTGTGGGCGGCCGGTGCGCGAGGCCATGATGGACACGCGCGTGTTCAACTCTTGCCGGAGCGCGGGGATGTCCTCCGACGCGACACCGCTGCCGCCCGTGGCGCTTGCTGCGCCGACGGGTGTATCCGGTGAGGCCGGTGGACGCGCTTCCCGCTCTTTCGCGGCGGCGGCCTCTTTGGCCCGGCGCGCTTTCTCCTCTGCCTCGCGGGCGTCGAGCTGCTCGGATTGGCGTTTGCGCAGAAGCGTCTTCACCTGTTCCGCGTCGAGGAGGCCGGGCAGGCCGAGGAAGTCTTGTTCCTCGTCGGTTCCGGTCATCGTCGGAGTGCCGTAGGTGGAACCGTCGAAGATGAGGGAATCGAGCTCCGCTGAGGCGCCAATGGATTCGTATTTCGAAGCCTCGTCGGGCTCGCTTCGCTTCTGGTTGGCCTGCTCAAGCAATTCGTCGGACCAACCGGATTCGCGGTGCGGCTTGCCCAGCACGTGGTCGCGGGAGACTTCCATTTCTTCGGCGAGGCGCAGCAGGACCGGCACTGACGGCAGGAAGATCGAAGCGGATTCGCCGGGCATACGGGAACGCACGAAGCGGCCGATCGCCTGCGCGAAGAACAGCGGCGTCGACGCCGAGGTCGCGTACACACCTACCGCCAGACGCGGCACGTCAACACCCTCGGAGACCATGCGGACGGCCACGAGCCATTCGTCCTGGGAGGAGGAGAACTCGGCAATGCGTTTCGACGACCCCGGCTCGTCGGAAAGCACCACAGTCACCGGAGTGCTGCTGATGGTCTCCAGGATCTTCGCGTACGCGCGCGCCGTCGTGGTGTCCGTGGCAATCACGAGGCCGCCGGCGTCCGGCATGTGGCCGCGGACCTTCGTCAACCGGGTTTGCGCGGCCTGGAGCACCGCGGCGATCCAATCGCCCTTCGGGTCCAACGCGGTCTTCCACGCGCGCGCCGTCTGCGCCGCATCCAGTGGCTCGCCGAGTCGTGCGGAGTATTCCTCCCCCGCCGAGTCCTTCCACTGCGCCTCACCGCTGTAGGCGAGGAAGACGACGGGGCGCACCACACCGTCGGCAAGCGCTTCGGCGTAGCCGTACGTGTAGTCCGCCTGGGACACGAGATGCCCCTCGCCGTCTTCTTCGTAGGTGACGAATGGGATCGCGGAATCGTCGGAACGAAACGGCGTGCCTGTCAGCGCGAGGCGGTGATCGACGTCGTTGTACGCCTCACGCACGCCGTCGCCCCAGCTCTTGGCATCGCCGGCATGGTGGATCTCATCCAAAATCACCAGCGTGCGGCGCGACGACGCCACCGCGTGGTGTTTGAACGGGTGCATGCCCACCTGGGCGTAGGTGACCACGATGCCGTCGTAGGCCGGGTTCACCGCAGACGAATTAGTGAACTCCGGGTCGAGCGACAGCCCGAAGCGCGCCGCGGCCTGCGACCACTGGACCTTCAGGTGTTCCGTGGGCACCACGACGATGATGCGCTCGACGGTCTTCTCCGCGTGCAGCGTGCTCGCCAACGTCAGCGCGAAGGTCGTCTTACCCGCGCCTGGCGTAGCCACGGCGAGGAAGTCCTTCGGCTTCGTGGCGGTGAAAAGGTCAAGGGCCTCCTGCTGCCATTGGCGCAGAGACGGCCCTTTGCCCGGTGCTGCAGATGTCACTTGCGGCGCAGCCCCTTGTAAATGCGCTCGCAGTCGGGGCACACCGGGGAGTCGGGCTTGGCCTGCTTCCGCACGGGGAAGGTCTCACCGCACAACGCGACGACCATGTCACCGCTGATGGCGGAGTGCACGATCTTGTCCTTCTTCACATAGTGGAAGAAGTCCGGAGTGTCATTGCCCTGCGAAGTGTCTTCGCGGACATCGGGCCGTTCAATCGTCTTCGTCGTTGTCTGCGTCACGCACACCATCATGCCTCATTGCCCGGACCATGTTTAAAAACCGTGTTGCTGGCTGCTCGCGGAAGTGCACGCGGCACGTCTACCCTTGGGTGCCATGAGCACAGCAGGCGGACCCAACGATCCTTCCGTCGTCGACGGGGATGCGGTGAGCTCGCCCGGCAAGCGCTTTTCCCGTCGCAAGGCCGCGTTGATCACGTCCGCGAAGCGTTCGCCGCAGGAGAATTTGCGGTCGCGCGAGCGTGCTTACCTGATCATGCAGGGCATGCGCTTGCCGTTCGTGTTCCTGTCCATCGCAGCGGTGATGTGGTGGCATAACTGGGTGCTCGCGATCATTTTCTTCGCTATCTCGATTCCGCTGCCATGGATTTCGGTGGTGGTGGCCAATGACGGCAACGAGGTGCGCGATAAACGTTCGCGAAACGTATACAAGCCCGCCGCCGCCCGCCAGCAACAGCTCGCGGCCGCCCGCCAACAGCAGCTCACCGAACGAGCGCACACAGACAACACCCCAGAGACGATCGACCACGAGGATTAAGGAGCTATCCGTGCACCCCACCGACATCGCGGGCGAGTTGATCCGCGAATTCACTTCCGCCGGGTTCACCTCGGATTCCATCGCCGCGCACCTCGGCCCCGACGCCATGGAGGCGCTCTTCCGCGGGGAGCCCGGCGCGGTTGTAGAGGCGTGCGATGATTCGCGCTTGTCGGGCCTCGTCCGCTTCTTCCTCGTGCGCGAAAAGATGACAGCGGAACAGCTCTCCGAGTTCCTTCCGGCACGGCTCGTTCTTTCGCTTATCGACGCCGCCGTGGTCTCCCCCACCCCCTCCGGCGACCTGGAAATCGCATTGGACATCCGGCCCCACATCATTGCCGGGCGCGACCGGTTCATTTTCTCTGACCTGGATGCTTCCATGACCGACCACGTGCCAGGCCCTGACCACGTTCTCGGTGTCGGTGCGGCGAGCTTGTCGTTGCTGTCCGCCACGCCGCTGACTCCCGTCGACTCAGTGCTCGACTTAGGAACCGGCTCCGGTGTGCAGGCTCTGGCGCAGTCGGGTTGTGCTGAACGCGTGGTGGCCACGGATGTCCATGAGCGCGCCCTTATTCTCGCCGATGCCACGATGGCCGGCGCCGAGGCGACCAATGTGGACCTGCGCCACGGCTCCTGGTTCGAGCCCGTCGAAGGCGAGCGTTTCGACCGCATCGTGGCCAACCCGCCCTTTGTCGTGGGCCTGCCCGAGGTCGGCCACGTCTACCGCGATTCCGGCCTCGACTTGGACGGTGCCACCGAACTCGTTGTGTCCTCTGCCCCCGACTACCTGGAAGACAGCGGTTCCGCCTTCATCCTGGGCTCCTGGGTACACACCAGCGAACAGTCGTGGGAGCAGCGCGTGGCCAGCTGGTTCCCCTCCACCGGTGTCTCCGCGTGGGTGCTGCAGCGCGATGTCGTGGACCCCGCGCTATACGTCTCCACGTGGCTCAAGGACGAGTCCGTCGACCCCCGCTCAGCCAACGGGATCGCCCGCACTCGGCAGTGGCTCGCCCACTTCCGCGAACAAGACGTTCGCGCCGTCGGGTTCGGCTGGATCTTCATCCGCAAGATCGGCGACGCCCCCACAGAAGTCGTGACCGAAACGCTTTCCCAACCGTTCACAGACCCGCTCGGTCCAGAGGTCGAGGAGTATTTCGTGAGAATGGAGTGGCTGCGGGAGACGTCGATAAGCGATGTGCTCGATGCGCGCTATGCGCTGCGTCCCGGCATCGCCCTCGAAGATGTCAGCCTCGCCGACGCCGAGACCGGCATGGGATTTGCCCCCGAGGTCAAACGCATCACGCGTACCGACGGCCCCCGTTTCAGCCACGAGATCGACGACGCGGTCGCCGCGATCATCGCCGGACTCAACCCCGACGGGCTGCCGCTGCGCGACATCGTCTCCCTCTGGGCCGCCTCCCACGGACTCGACGACGATGCCGAAGAAGCACTCGCCCACGATGCCGCCGGAGTCATCGTGGACCTGATCCGCCACGGCTTCGTCCTCCCCGCCGACCTCGTCAGCCTGAACAGCTAGCCGAAAGGATCCCCAATGAAAGCCGTGCTCACCCGTGTCACGCAGGCCTCCGTTACCGTCGACGGTGAGACCGTCGGAGCCATCGACTGCCCCGACACCGGCGGGATTCTCGCCCTCGTCGGAGTCGGCAACAACGACGCTGACGACGCCTGGGAGACCATGGTGCGCAAAATCGCCGAACTGCGCATTCTCGACGGCGAAGTATCCGCCGAGGACGCAGGCGCACCCGTCCTCCTCGTCAGCCAATTCACGCTCATGGGACGCACCAAAAAAGGCCGCCGCCCGTCGTGGTCCGACGCCGCTCCGGGCGACGTCGCCGAACCCGTCATCGCGAAGATCGCGGCCGGTTTGCGCGAGCGCGGAATCCATGTCGAAGAAGGCCGTTTCGGGGCAATGATGGAGGTCGCGTCGGTCAACTCCGGACCGTTTACCGTAACTGTTGAAAGCTAAACGCAACCTGCTAAAGTCCCAATCACGGCAACCGCGCATCCGCTCCCCATACCAGACCCGCAGATGAGCTGCACGAATGCACGCAAAAGCGGCAGGGTCTTACCGCGGGAACAATCTGCTCTTGTCCGGCGTTAGAACGATAGATTCGCAAGACTTGAAGGAGCTTTCATCCATGACTCAGCCCAATGTGGATCATGTCGATGACAATGAAGAAAAGGTCGACCGCGGAAGCCGGCGCAATCAGACGAATGACAACCCTTCCGCCGACCTCGTGCGCGTCTATCTCAACGGCATCGGCAAGACCGCATTGCTGAACGCTGAGGAAGAAGTCGAACTCGCCCAACAGATCGAAGTCGGGCTGTACTCCCAGCACCTCCTCGACGACCCTGAGGTAGAACTCACCCGCGCCAAGCGCCGCGACCTGAAGATTCTGGCAAAGGAAGGCCGCAAGGCACGCTCCCACCTCCTGGAAGCCAACCTGCGCCTCGTCGTCTCCTTGGCCAAGCGCTACACCGGCCGCGGCATGCCGCTGCTGGATCTCATCCAGGAAGGCAACCTCGGCCTCATCCGCGCGATGGAGAAATTCGACTACACCAAGGGCTTCAAGTTCTCCACGTACGCCACCTGGTGGATCCGCCAGGCAATCACCCGCGGCATGGCGGACCAGTCGCGCACGATCCGCCTCCCAGTCCACCTGGTCGAGCAGGTCAATAAGCTCTCCCGCATCCGCCGCGAGATGTACCAGTCCCTCGGCCGCGAACCAACGAACGAGGAGCTGTCGGAAGAGTCCGGCATCGAAGAATCCAAGATCGAAATGCTGCTGCGTCAGTCCCGTGACCCGGTGAGCTTGGACATGCCCGTCGGCGCCGACGAGGAAGCCCCGTTGGGCGACTTCATTGAGGATGCTGAGGCCGCAGACGCTGAAGACGCCGTTGTCTCCGTGCTGCGCCACGATGACATCAACGACATCATCGGCGGACTCGAGCAGCGCGAACAGGATGTCATCCGCCTGCGTTACGGCCTCGACGACGGTGTGCCGCGCACGCTCGACCAGATCGGCCGCAAATTCGGCCTCTCCCGCGAGCGCGTCCGCCAGATCGAACGCGAAGTAATGAGCAAGCTGCGCGTCGGCGACCGCGCCGACCGCCTGCGCGACTACGCACAGTAGAGCCTCTGACCTGAACGCACCGCCCAAACGGCGGTGCGTTCTGGGTTACTATGTGCTCTAGTCATAAACCGCCGTGTGTAAGGATTGAAGGAAGTCTGAAGTGAGAGATCTCGTAGACACCACCGAAATGTACCTGCGCACGGTCTACGAGCTTGAGGAAGAAGGCATCATTCCGCTTCGCGCTCGCATCGCCGAGCGCCTGGACCAGTCCGGCCCCACCGTCTCCCAGACCGTGGCGCGCATGGAGCGCGACGGCCTCATCGTGGTCGAATCGGACCGTTCCCTTTCCCTGACCGAACGCGGCCGCGAACTGGCCACCTCCGTCATGCGCAAGCACCGCCTCGCCGAGTGCCTGCTCACCGACGTCCTGAATCTGGATTTGAGCCAGGTTCACGCCGAGGCCTGCCGCTGGGAGCACGTCATGAGCGAAGACGTGGAACGCCAAATGCTCCGGGTGCTCGACGACCCGACGCGCTCGCCATTCGGCAATCCCATTCCCGCTCTTGACGAGCTTGGCTACACCGCGGCGACGGAAGAAGACCTCGGGGTACGCGCCAGCGATCTCGAGGTCTCCGAGCCGGTCCACGTGGAGATCGTGCAGATCAACGAAATCCTCCAGCTCGATTCCGAGCACTATTCGTCGATCTGCCGCTTCGGCATCGCCCGCGGAGCACATGTCACTCTCGAGCGCAACGATAATGGCTCACTGTCGCTCGTCACCGAGTCCGGTTCCCGCGTGAACCTCGCACCGGACCTCGAGCACGCGCTTCGCGTCATCCCTGTCCATGGGTAGCAGCTAGGCTGACTAAACGTACTAGCCTCCAACCCTGAAAGAGGGAAATTCATGTCCCGTCTCGTCGTCACCGGCGGCGCCGGCTACGTCGGCAGCGTCTGCTCGAAGGTCCTCATGGAAGCGGGCCACACGGTCACCATCGTCGATAATTTTTCGACCGGCAACCGCGATGCCGTGCCCGAGGGCGCCACGCTCGTCGAGGGCGATATCAACGACGTCATCGACGACGTGCTTTCCGACGGCCCCGTCGATGGCGTCCTCCACTTCGCCGCCCGGTCGCTAGTCGGCGAGTCCGTGGAAAAGCCCGACGAATACTGGCGCGACAACGTGGGCACCACGCTGACGTTGCTGAACTCCATGCGCGCTCATAACGTGACCAACCTCGTGTTCTCCTCCACCGCCGCGACGTACGGTGAACCGGAGCGCGTCCCGATCACCGAGGACATGCCCACTGCCCCGACGAATGCCTACGGCGCGACAAAGCTGGCCATCGACTATGCCATCACCTCCTATGCCGCCGCATTCGGACTGGGTGCAACGAGTTTGCGTTACTTCAACGTGGCAGGTGCTTACGGTGGCCTCGGCGAGAACCATGCGACGGAGACCCACTTGATTCCGTTGGTGCTCCAGGTGGCGCAGGGCAAACGCGAGAAGATCTTCATGTACGGCGACGACTGGCCTACCGCTGACGGCACCTGCGTGCGCGACTACATCCACATCCGCGACCTCGCCGACGCACACCTGCTCGCCCTGCAATCCAATACGCCAGGCAAGCACCGCATTTTCAATCTCGGTTCCGGCGACGGCTATTCCGTCAAGGAAGTCATCGAGGCGTGCCGACGCGTGACCGGTCACCCTATTCCCGCGGACATCGCTCCCCGGCGCGCTGGCGATCCAGCAACGCTGATCGCGTCCTCCCAGCGCGCGAAGGACGAACTTGGATGGACTCCCACCCGCACCGACCTCGACCAGATCGTGGCGGACGCATGGGAGTACACCCAGTCCCGTTAGCTACGCGCTGGCCGCCTGGTCCCCGTAATCCTCGTCGGGATCGTCGAAATCATCGGCTTCGTCATCGTCGCGGCCGAGATCGTTGAATTCGTCGCCGTCGCCTTCGGCGGCGTTTCCGATGATGTGCGCGCACGCCAATTCGCACCCTTGCAGAATCGTGGTGACGAGGTGCTGCTGCTGGCCGGCGGCGAGAATCTCTTGGCAGATCGCTGACATGGAGTGCCTGGGCATGTCCTCCTGCGCAGTCGCCAGCGCCGCAGACGCCCAGGAAGACAAGCCCTTGCTAATGGCGACGATCGCCCACAAGCTCAGCGCATTCGCACGGATCACACCATCGAATGTCCGGGCCACGGCAAGCAGAGCCGCCGCTGATTGCTCGGGGTACCGCACCGCGGTGCCGATAATGCAGTCCCGCAGCATCGAGCGCGACAACACCGTCACGAGCGCGAAAAGATCGTCGGTGTCTGAGAAAACGCTGTCCAGGCTCGGTCGTCCGTCTGAAGCGATGAGTGGCTGAGCCGGGGCGTTGCGCAGCGCGGCCATTGCTTCCCGCACATATTCGCCAGGGGTGGACGCGCCGCGGTCGATCTGGCGGCGCAGTGCATCGGCACACAAACGCGCCTCCCGGATGAACGCCGCGACCTCAATGTTGTCCCCGCCGAGCGTCACCCATCCCGTGTGGGAGTCCTGCTCGAAGTACTCGAATGTGTCGGAACGGTTCAACGCCGGCAGGATCCCGTTGTCGCGCCACGCGCGCATCGCCGGCGAGTTGACCACAGACGCCACCGTGCCGCGGTCCCATTTCAGTTCGGGCCAGTTCCGGTTCATGTCTTCCGGGTCGGGCCCGAAGACCATCTCGTACGGGGTGCCCTGGGCGATTTCGGAGACGTGCCACAATACGTCGATAAGCGGTTCGCCGCCTGGACGCGTCAGCTCTTCCAGTCCGTGGGCGGCACTGGTCGCGAGTTCACCGAGCGGCGTCCTGGTCACCATGACGCCGAGGAAGGCGACGCAGCGCTCCACCGGCGCCGTCTCCAAGAAGCTGCCCAACTGGCCGGCGTGCGAGAGATCCGCCCTCATCACCGGCCCCAGCATGAGCTCCCCACCTTTCACGTCGTCCGGGACGAGACCGATCACGACGACGGATTCCTGCGGGTAATAGCCGAGCGTGCCGGGAATGGTCGCGATGATGGTCGCCGGGTCGTCCACGGAACCGATGTCGTCGGTCCACGGATCGAAATTCGGGTTGTTCGAGTTTGTCGGTTTCTGTTGTCCTGAGAATGAATGTGTCATGCCCTATTGGACTTTCCCACCCCCCGGATCGGTTCCCAGGAAAGCAGAACTGGGGAGCGCGGCGGGGGTGCGTCGATAAGCGAAGCTGTGCTTTCCCGGACAATGCGGGACGTGCGTTACCGCCTATCGCGTGGGGTCCGTAAGGTGGGAATGAAACCTAACGCCCGCGGTGTTGTACCGGGTGTTAGTTCACAAGAAGGAGGATGTCACACACATGACGTCAGACGATCAGCGGCACATGTACGAGCTGGAGTACCCGGCTCCCGCCGTGGAAGACGGCGCGTCCTCTGGCCCCACCCTCATCGTGGCCATGCAGGGCTACGCCGACGCGGGGCACGCCGTCGAGGGCGCGGCCGGGCATCTGAAGGACGCGCTCGATTCGCGCACGCTCGCAACGTTCAACAACGACGAGCTCATTGACTACCGCTCGCGCCGCCCCATGGTGACGCTGAGCCAGCACGAGATCAGCGACGTCGACGACATTGACCTAGACATCCGCGTGCTGCGCGATTCCAAGGGCGAGTCCTTCCTGCTGCTGTCCGGCCCAGAGCCGGATCTGCGCTGGGAGGCGTTCTCGAAATCGGTGGCGGATCTCGCCGACCGCTTCAACGTGGACAAGACCATCTGCCTTTACGCCGCGCCGATGGGTGCGCCGCACACGCGTCCGCTCGTCGTGTCCGCACACGGCAACGACCGCGAGCTCGTCGGGAAGATGTTCACGTTCGACGGCATGGTGTCCGTTCCAGGCGCCGCCGCCGTGATGATCGAGCGAGAGCTGCACTCCCGCGGCCGTCGCGTCGCCGGCTACACCGCGCACGTGCCGCACTACGTCGCGTCTTCGCCGTACCCGCAGGCTGTCTACCAGTTGCTGCAATCCGTTTCGGATACGTCGAACCTGAAGTTCCCGCTGGGCGCGATCGAGCGCGACATGGAGCGCGTCGCGCAGCAGCTCGCCGAGCAGACAAATAATTCCGAGGAGATCGCCAACGTCGTCGGCCAGCTCGAGCAGCACTACGACTCGGAGATGGCGTCCTACCGCAAGAAGAACCCGCAGAAGATGATGCCGGGCGAGGCGCAGGTGCCCAGCGGCGAGGAGATCGGCGCGGCATTCGAGAATTTCCTCGCGGCCATCGACGACCGCGATAGGACGCTCGGCCCGGGCGACGACATCGATATGCCGGACGACGACGAGTAGTCGCGCGCCTTTAGTACCGTGGGTGAGGTGACTTCCAACGCCTCAGCACCGACGCTCGGAGATTCCATTGCGGATCTCGAGAACGTCCCGAGCACGCTTATCGACGACGCAGTCTGGGACTCTTTCACCTCCTGGACCTCCTCGCGCGGGATCTCGCTGTATCCGGCGCAGGAGGAAGCGTCGCTGGCTCTGTTGTCCGGTGACAATGTCATCTTGGCCACGCCCACTGGGTCCGGTAAGTCGATGGTGGCTAACGCTGCGCACTTCATCGCCATGGCGCGCGGCCAGCGGTCTTTCTACACCGCACCGATCAAGGCGCTGGTGAGCGAGAAATTCTTCTCCCTGTGCGAGATCTTCGGCCCGGAGAATGTCGGCATGATGACCGGCGATGCCACCGTCAACGGCGATGCCCCGATCATTGCGGCTACTGCTGAGATCGTGGCCAATATCGCGCTGCGTGAGGGCGCCAAATCCGACATCCGCCAAGTCGTGATGGACGAGTTCCACTACTACTCCGAGCCCGAGCGTGGCTGGGCGTGGCAGGTGCCGCTGCTGGAGTTGCCAAAGGCGCAGTTCTTGCTCATGTCGGCGACCTTGGGCGACACGAAGTGGCTCGAAGACGACCTGACCCGCCGTACGGGCCGCACAACTACTTATGTCGGCGGCTCCGAGCGCCCCGTGCCGCTGGACTTCCACTATGTGTTCACGCCCGTCCACGACACCATTGAAGAGCTGCTTGCCGACGGTAAGGCGCCCATCTACGTCGTGCATTTCTCCCAGCGTGAGGCGACGGAGCGCGCGCAAGCGCTCACGTCGATGTCCATCATTTCGGCGGAGGAAAAAGAAGCGATCCGCGACGCCATCGGCGATTTCCGCTTCACCACCACCTTCGGCAAGACACTGTCGAAGCTGCTGCGCCGCGGCATTGGCATCCACCACGCGGGCATGCTGCCGAAATACCGGCGCCTGGTGGAGCGTCTCGCCCAGGCGGGCCATTTGAAGGTCATTTGCGGAACGGACACGCTCGGTGTGGGCATCAATGTGCCGATCCGTACCGTGCTCATGACCGGGCTGGCGAAATTCGACGGCACGAAGCAGCGCATCGTGAAATCCCGCGAATTCCACCAGATCGCCGGACGCGCGGGCCGCGCCGGTTACGACACGGAAGGCACCGTCGTCGTCGAAGCGCCGGAGCACGAAATCGAGAATGTGAAACTCCGCCGCAAGGCCGGCGACGACCCGAAGAAACTGAAGAAGATCCGCAAGAAGGCCCCGCGCGACGGCGAAGTCTCGTGGTCGGAGAAGACGTTCAACCGGCTCACTGAAGCTGAGCCCGAGGAGCTGACCAGCCAATTCACTGTGTCGAACTCGATGCTGCTCAACGTCGTCGCACGTCCCGGCGACGGTTACGAGCACATGAAGCACTTGCTGCGAGACAACCACGACACCCGCGCCAAGCAGAACCGCGACATTCTCACCGCCGTCGATCTCTTCCGCGGGCTCATCGCCGCCGAGGTCGTCGAGCGCACACCTGATTCTCCCGCGTTCCGCCCGTACACGCTGACTGCGGAGCTCGACCGGGACTTCGCGCTCAACCAGCCGCTGTCGCCGTTCGCGCTCGCGTTTTTGACGTTGCTTGACCCAGCCTCGGAAACCTACGACTTGGACGTCATCTCCACATTCGAGGCGATTCTCGACGATCCGCGCCAGCTCCTCCAGGCCCAGCAATCCGCGGCGCGCGGCGAGGAAATCGCCGCACTCAAGACCGACGGCGTCGACTACACCGAACGCATGGCGCTCATCGAGGACGTCACCTACCCGCAGCCGCTGCGCGACGAGCTCGAGGACGCCTACGAGACCTTCGTGCACGGCAATCCGTGGGCGAAAGAATTCGACCTCTCCCCCAAATCGGTCGTGCGCGACATGATCGAGCACGCGATGACATTCTCCGACGTCATCGCCACATACGGTCTCGCCCGCAGCGAAGGCGTCGTCCTGCGCTACCTCACCGACGCATGGCGCACGCTGTCGCATTCCATCCCCGACGCGTACATGACAGAGCGTCTCGACGACATCATCGTGTGGCTCGGCGAGCTCATCCGCCAGGTCGATTCATCGCTTATCGACGAATGGGCCCACATGGCCGACGAGAACACCCCCATCAGCCGCGACGATCTGGAACGCGAACTGGCCTTCGGCGTGGAAGATCCGACCGCTCTGACCGCCAATCGCCGAGCCTTCACCATCATGGTGCGCAATTATTTCTTCCGCATGATCGAGCTTTTCGCATTCGAGAAGGAAAAAGAGCTCGCCGACATGCTCGACTACATGGAGCTGGCCGACCAGCCCGACTGGCCTGCACTCATGGACGATTATTTCGACGACTACGACGACGTCGACTTGGACGCCGATGCCCGCGGACCCGAGTACTTCGTGCTGGCCGACACGGACTCCCGCAGCTGGACTGTCACTCAGATCGTCAAAGACCCTGAAGGCGACAATTCTTTCCAATTGCACGGCACCGTTGACCTCGATGCTTCCGATGCCGCCGGCGAAGTCCGGCTGAGCTCTCTTGAAATGCGCCATTAAGTATTTCTGCTATTTTCCCGCACCAACCTATTAATCCTTGTAGTTTTTGAAGATATGAGTAATAAGGAGTACCGCCCGACGCTGGCTCAGATCCGCACCTTCGTGACCATTGCCGAACACCGGCACTTCGGCACGGCGGCCAGCCATCTGCAGATCTCCCAGCCATCCCTGTCCCAGGCACTCGTCGCCTTGGAATCCGGCTTGGGAATCCAGCTCATCGAGCGCTCGACGCGCAAAGTCATCGTCACCCCCGTCGGCGAACGCCTCCTCCCCTACGCCCAAGCCACGCTCGAAGCCGCCGAGTTCTTCGTGCAGCACTCCCGCGGTGCCCAAGGCATTCTCAACGGGCAACTCACGCTCGGCATCATCCCCACCATCGCGCCGTACCTACTGCCAGAGTTTCTGTGCCTCGTCCAAGAGCGCTACCCGGACCTCGAACCGAAAGTCGTCGAGGAGACGACCCCGGCGCTCATGGAGCAACTGCGCAACGGCCAGCTCGACGCCGCACTCATCGCCTTTCCGTCCGGCACGACCGGCCTCGACGAAATTCCCCTCTACACCGAGGATTTCGCCATCGCCGTGAACGAAAACAACGGCCTCGCTGGCCGCAGCGACGTCGCGCTCGCCGAACTCGATGCTCTCGACATGCTCCTCATGGACGACGGCCACTGCCTGCGCGACCAGATCATGGACCTGTGCCGCACCGCCAACCTCGACGTAGCCGGAATGACCGAATCCGTCACCCGCGCGTCCTCACTGACCACCATCATCCAGCTCGTCGCCGCCGGTTACGGCGCCACGCTTCTCCCTATCTCCGCCGTCCCCGTCGAATGCGCTCGCCCCAACGTCGCTGTCGCGCACTTCGCCGACGATGTCACCGCCTCACGCGACATCGGACTCGTGCACCGCTCATCGTCCACGCGCACCGAGGAATTCACTGCCCTCGGGGAGCTGATTGCGGAAGCGTTCCACGCGACCGTCGATAAGCGCGCATAGCCACCGCACGACGGCTGCTCGCACGCGGGTAGACTCGCGCGTTGACTATGACGAACCCTGAACTCACCCGCGACGAGCTCTACCGCCGCCTCGACGAGCTGCCCATCGCCAGCGTCCGGCGTTTCAAGCGGCGCCTGAAAAAGGCGCGTTCTCCGCACGCGCTTGGCCAGATCAGCGCTGACATGGACGCAGAGGCGGGGAAAGTAGCGGACGTCGATAAGCATGTCCCCGCGATCGAGTACCCCGAATCCCTCCCTGTCTCCGCGCGGCGCGACGACATCATGGAGCTCATCCGCGACAACCAGGTCGTCGTCATCGCTGGTGAGACCGGCTCCGGCAAAACCACGCAGATCCCGAAGATGCTCCTCGAGCTCGGGCGCGGACGCCGCGGCCTGATCGGCCACACCCAGCCGCGCCGTATCGCCGCGCGCACCGTTGCCGAACGCATCGCCCACGAGCTCGGCCAAGACATCGGCGAGACCGTCGGCTACGCCATCCGCTTCGACGACCGCGTTACCGACACCACCGCCGTCAAACTCATGACCGACGGCATCCTCCTCGCCGAAATGCAGCGCGACCGGTACCTCAACGCCTACGACACGATCATCATCGACGAGGCCCACGAGCGGTCGCTCAATATCGACTTCCTCCTCGGCTACCTCAAACGCCTGCTGCCCGCGCGGCCCGACCTGAAGGTGATCATCACCTCCGCGACCATCGACCCCGAGCGCTTCGCCGCGCACTTCGCTGACGCTTCCGGCGAACCCGCGCCCATCATCGAAGTCTCCGGGCGCACCTACCCGGTGGAAATCCGCTACCGGCCGCTGGAGACGGAAGTGGCCGCCAAGGACGGCAGCACCAAGGTCGTCGACATCGACATGCTCGACGGGCTTATCGACGCACTGAAAGAACTCATGCGCGAAGGCGACGGCGACATCTTGTGCTTCTTCGCCTCCGAGCGCGATATCCGCGACGCGATGGAAGTCATCGAGAAACAGCACTGGCGCGGCGTCGAAGTCACTCCCCTGTTCGGCCGCCTGTCCAATGCCGAGCAGCACCGCGTGTTCTCACCGCACTCCGGCCGCCGCATCGTGCTGGCCACCAATATCGCCGAGACATCGCTGACCGTGCCGGGCATCCACTATGTCGTGGACACCGGCCTTGCGCGCATCTCGCGGTATTCCACCCGCACCAAGGTCCAGCGTCTCCCTATCGAGGAGATCTCGCAGGCCAGCGCCAATCAGCGTTCCGGTCGCTCGGGTCGCACCGCCGACGGCATCGCCATCCGCCTCTACTCCGAAGACAATTTCAAAGCGCGCCCCGAATTCACTGACCCGGAGATTCTGCGCACTAACCTGGCCAGCGTCATCCTCCAGATGATCAATCTGCGGCTCGGCGATATCTCCGAATTCCCCTTCGTGCAGCCGCCCGAACCCAAAGCAGTCCGCGACGGCCTCCTGCTCCTCCACGAGCTCGGCGCCATCAAAGACTCGCGCGACCACGCTGAACCTGTGCTGACCGGTGTCGGCCGCGACATCGCACGCATTCCCGTCGACCCGCGCATGGCGCGCATGCTCGTCGAAGCTGACCGGCTCGGTGTGCTCCGTGACGTGACCATCATCGTCGCCGCCATGACCATTCAGGACGTCCGCGAACGCCCCCTGGAATACCAGGCGCAGGCTGACCAAGCACACGCCCGCTTCAAGGACACCTCCTCCGACTTCCTCGCGTCTTTGAACCTCTGGGACTACATCAAAGACTCCCGCGACGAACTGTCCGGCAACGCCTTCCGCAAACGCATGAAGAAGGAATTCCTCCACTACATGCGCATCCGCGAGTGGTTCGACCTTGTGCGCCAGCTCCGCGACGCTGAAGCGCAGCTCGGGTGGAAGAATGTCTCGTCCGCCGTCGATGCTGCCGACCGCGACACCAACGCGATCCATCAGTCGCTACTTACCGGTCTGCTGTCCAATATCGGTGCCCGCGACGGAAACTCCAAGGAATTCAAGGGTGCCCGCGGGACCCGCTTCATGGTTTTCCCGGGTTCCTCGCTGGCGAAGAAACCGCCGGAATTCGTCATGGCGGCCGAGCTCGTCGAGACGTCGCGCCTCTGGGCGCGCGATGTCGCCGCGATCGATCCCTCCTGGGTGGAAAAGATCGCCCGCGACCTTCTCAAGCACTCCTATTCTGAACCGGTGTGGTCGCAGAAGCGCGCCGCGCCGATGGTGCACCAGAAGTCGATGCTCTACGGAGTCACCGTCGTCGCTGACCGCTTGGTCCCGTACCACCGCGTCGACATGGAGGCTGCCCGCGACCTGTTCATCCGCCACGCGCTTATCGACGGCGAATGGAATGCTCACCATAAGTTCTTGAAGCACAACGCGGCTCTGCTCGAAGAAGCCGCTGCCGTCGAGGAAAAGGTGCGCCGCCGCGGCATCGTCGTCGATGAAGACACCCTGTTCGACTTCTACGACCAGCGCGTCTCCGACGACATCGGCACCGGCCGCCACTTCGACGCATGGTGGAAGAAGAAGCGCCAGCACGACGCGTCCTTCCTCGACTTCGACCCCGAGGCATTGCTTAACGACGCCTCCGCCGACGCCGGCGACACCGCCTTCCCCGACACTTGGCGCCACGGCTCCATCGACTACGACCTCCAGTACAAATTCGAGCCCGGCGACCCCTTCGACGGTGTGACGGTGCTCGTCCCCGTTCCTCTCCTCGCGGGACTCGAAGACACCGGTTTCGACTGGCTCGTGCCCGGACTACGCGAGGAACTGGTCACCGAACTCATCCGCTCTCTTCCGAAAGCACTGCGCAAAACGGTTGTCCCTGCCCCGGAATTCGCCGACCGGGCGATGGGCAAGCTCGTTCCGTTCGAAGCCCCCATCACCGAACAGCTCGCCGACGTGCTGCAGTCCCTCGGCGGCCACGGCATCAATGGGTCCGACTTCCGACCCAATGCGCTGCCGGCGCACCTCACGATGACCTTCGCTGCCGTCGACCGCCGCGGAAAAATCATCGATCACGACAAGAGCCTCATCGCTCTCAAAAACCGCCAGGCTGGCCACATCACGTCTTCTGTAGCCAAGGCGACGAAAAAAGCGGAATCCGACTCCGCCAGAGACTGGACTGCCGATACCCTCGGCGACGTGCCTGAAACCGTCACCACGACGATCGAAGGCAACGATGTCGATGCGTATCCCGCTCTGGAAGCGACTGCCGACGGCGTCCGCGTCAAGGTCTTCCCCACCAAGGCTGCCGCCGATGCCTCCATGATGACGGCCACGCTGACTATGCTGATGCGCCAGATCCCCGTCAACGTTTCCCAGATGACGAAGGGGTTGCCGTTGCGGCAGCGTGTGGCCGTGGATAAGTATCCCCACGGTGGTGCCGCTGGACTCGTCGAAGATGCGCGCGTGGCCGCAATCCGCGACCTCATGATGAAAAATGGCGGCCCCGTGCGCACTCCCGACGAATTCAAGACACTGCTGGGCGCGGTCAAACCCCAGGTTCCT
Source organism: Corynebacterium sp. 20-84 (assembly GCF_053479455.1). Lineage (NCBI taxonomy): Bacteria > Bacillati > Actinomycetota > Actinomycetes > Mycobacteriales > Corynebacteriaceae > Corynebacterium > Corynebacterium sp. 20-84. The sequence continues at coordinate 100,806 of NZ_JBRBCB010000008.1, read as the reverse complement.
GGTGCTGTTCGCCGCTCCGTCGTCGCACTCGCCGGCGGAATCGTCGAATACGTCAACATCGCCGCCGAAATCGACAAGTGGGACGGCCCCGCCATCGACGACATCAAGCAGCAAATGCGCTTCCTGCTGCCGAAGAACGCGATCACGATTCACGGCACCGAGAATCTCCAGCACCTGCCGCGCTATATGTCGGCGATCCAAGCGCGTCTCGACGACATGAACCTCGACCCCGACCGCGATGCCGACCGCCAATCCGTTATCGATGACGTCAAAGCGTACCGCGATGCCAAGCTCCAACGCCTGCCCGCTAACCGCGCAAAATCCCGGGCAGTCAAAGACATCAATTGGCGAATCCAAGAACTGCGTGTGAGCCTGTTCGCCCAGCGTCTGGGCACTGCGAAGCCGGTGAGTCCGCGGCGCATCGAGAAGATGATCGACAAGCTCTAGCTACGCTTCGGGCAGTGGATCATCCCGAGCCGTTCGCTAGAGCTCGTCCATCCCGCGATCCTTGCGACGCATAAGTCGGATCTCCGATTCGAAGTCGTCGGCGCTTTCGAAGGACTTGTACACGGACGCGAAACGCAGGTACGCGACCTCATCCAGCGCGCGCAGCGGCTCCAAGATCGCAAGACCGATTTCATTCGACGGGATCTGGGAGCTGCCGTGGCTGCGCACGATCTCTTCGACTTCCTGCGCGAGTCGCTTCAGCGAGTCATCAGACACGTCGCGACCTTGGCACGCGCGACGCACGCCGACGATGAGCTTGTCGCGGTCGAAGGGCTCGCTGACCCCGTTGCGCTTCACCACCGTCAACACAGCTTTCTCCATGGTGGTGAAACGTCCCCCGCACTCCGTGCATTCGCGACGGCGGCGGATGGCTGCTCCTCCGTCCACGAGACGCGAGTCTGAGACGCGGGAGCTATCATTCTGACAAAAAGGGCAGTGCACGACACTGCATCTTACCCGTTCGCTGCGGCCATATTTTCGCCCCCGGCCCGGCCGAACGGTCCCCCCTGCTTGCTAGCGCTGCGAGACAGCCGCAATCTGGTTACCCGCATCCTGCGGGACGAAGCCGGCATCCCCACCGGAGAACGCTCCGCCGAAAGCCGATCCGACAATCAGGGCCAAACCGAAGAGCGCGCCCATGAGCGCCGCCCCGGTCTTCTCGCGGCGAGTTTCGAAACTATCGGCGCCGCCCTCATCCCTGTCGGAATGGCCGTCCGGGATAGGACCGTATTTTCGATTGGATGATTCCAGCGTTCGAACATGCACCGGCGTGTCATTGCCAGAACGGCGGCGATCCAGGTCCCAGACATCCGCCGGCTGAACGCGTTGCGGCGTCACCTTAGAGAAAGAATCAGTGCTGTTAGTGCGTGCGATGGAGATGGTCATTGTCGTTCCCTTTCTTGTTGTGTGGTTGCGATTCTATGGCCCCGTTGAACCACCGCCGCCACACCGTTCGAGTAGATGTTCGATAGCTTCTATGTTCGATTTATAGCAAGGGTCCGAATTTTTGTCTAGGCGCACGCGAAATATTTCGAACAAATTTGCTCATACGTGGTAAACAGGAGGCAAGGGAACCGAACGCCGGGCAGCGTCGTCGAAGTATGTGAGGGTTTTCACCCACCACACCGCTAACGACGATCACGGAAAGAAAGAGGACGCAGCCAATGCCGAAACGAGAAGACAAGAAGCCTGACCTGAAGTCGTTGACCGAGCGCCAACGTCGCATTCTGGAGGTCATCCAGGATGCGGTGGTGCTCCGGGGCTACCCGCCGAGCATCCGCGAGATCGGGGATGCTGCGGGGCTGCAATCGACGTCCTCGGTGGCATACCAGCTCAAGGAGCTCGAGAAGAAGGGCTTTTTGCGGCGCGACCCGAATAAGCCACGCGCCGTCGACCTGCGCCATCTGCCTGAGACCGCCGGTCGCAAAACCCGCAAGCCGGAGCCGACGCCGGAAGATGCAGCTGCCCCGCGCTACATCCCGGTACTCGGCCAGATAGCAGCAGGCAACCCGATCCTGGCGGAAGAGAATGTGTCGGAGTATTTCCCGCTTCCCGAGGAGCTCGTCGGCGACGGCGATCTCTACCTCCTCCAGGTCGTCGGCGAATCCATGCGCGATGCGGGCATCCTCGACGGGGACTGGGTCGCCGTCCGCACGCAGCCCGTCGCGGAGGAAGGGCAATTCGTCGCCGCGCTTATCGACGGGGAGGCGACCGTCAAGGAATTCCACCAAGACTCCTCCGGTGTGTGGCTTCTGCCCCACAACGAAGCTTTTGCCCCCATTAAGGGCGACGATGCGGAAATCATGGGCCTGGTTGTCTCTGTTTTCCGCCGGCTCTAACCTCCCCGTCCGGGGGTGAATCGGGCACACCCGGACACCCGCTGGCCCGATTGCGTTCTCTTTGTGGGAATAATGGTGCACGAGCGTGAGTGCCTCGCACGCGATGTTCGAGGCCCCGGAAGGAAGTGCCCATGTACGCCGAAGAACGGCGCCGCCAAATCGCGTCCCTGACAGCAGTCGAGGGGCGCGTCAACGTTACCGAACTCTCCGATAAATTCGACGTCACAGCTGAAACAATCCGCCGCGACCTTGCTGTCCTCGACCGCGACGGCATTATTCAGCGCGTGCACGGCGGTGCGGTGTCGAGTCAGTCGTACCTGACCACAGAGCTTCCCTTGGACACCCGCCTCCGCTCGGCGACGACGGCGAAGTCAGCGATCGCGAAAGCCGCGCTGCAGTTTTTGCCTTCCGGCGAAGGGTCGGTCTTCCTCGACGCGGGCACGACGACCAACGTCCTCGCAGGATTGATCAAAGACGCGCCTGGTGCACCGTCATTGTCGTTCGTGACGAATTCTCTGCCGATCGCAGTCGATCTGTCCAGCTCGGGAAAGCTCAACATCCAGTTGCTCGGCGGCACTGTGCGCGCCATTACGCAGGCAGTTGTCGGGGACACAGCGCTTCGCACACTCGCGCTTTTGCGTGCCGACGTCGCGTTCATCGGCACCAATGCCCTCACCGTCGATCACGGCTTATCGACGGCCGACGCCCAGGAAGCGGCAGTGAAATCAGCAATGGTGACCAATGCCCGCAAGGTAGTGGTGCTGTGCGATTCCTCGAAGTTGGGAAGCGATTACCTGGTCAGCTTCGCGGGGCTCGACAGTGTCGACGTCGTTGTCACGGACACCGACGCACCGTCATCCTTCGTCGATGAGCTGACCGAGCTCGGTGTCGACGTGATCCTGGCCGAGTAAGCCCCCTCCCGCACTGGTGCCCCGATTGTTGAGCACAGTCACACAACCGGGCATACTCGGACATAAAGGGACGCGACTCCTCTACCCCCATATTGGAGGAGCTTCACCCTGCGCACGCCAAGGGCCAGGAAGGGACACGCCACGTGATTGTGACATTCACTGCCAACCCGAGCATCGACGTGACAATGTGCGTCAACCGTCTTGAACTCGGCGGAGTACTCCGCGTGACCCGCAGTCTCCGGCAGCCCGGGGGGAAAGGAATCAACGTCGCCAGCGCCATGGTGAAAGCCGGCCGCGACACCGTTGCCATCGCGCCCGCCGCCCAGCACGACCCCTTTGTCGCTCTTACGGCTCGGACTGGTCTCCGACTGCGGACGATTCCGGTCGACGGTGCAGTCCGGACGAATACCACCGTCACCGAAGCCGACGGACGAACGACCAAGCTCAACGAGCCCGGCGCAGCGCTCACGGAGACCGTCATGCGAGCGCTTGAAGCGGAGCTCACTACGGCTGCATCCGCACCGGCGACAAAGGCAGTGGTCCTCGCCGGGTCGCTTCCGCCAGGAGCACCGGCAGACTGGTACCCGACGCTCATCCGCGCTCTGCGCACGACCTGCCCCGAGGTGCTGATCGCTGTTGACACTTCGGACGAACCGCTCAAACAGCTGGGGGAACAGGTGGACGGGGCGGCGCCGGACGTCGTCAAGCCGAATGCTTTTGAGCTCGGTCAACTCTGCGGACGCGACGGTGCCGAGCTCCAACGCCAAGCAGAAAGCGGCTGCTTCGAACGGGTCGCAGATGCCGCGCGGGAGCTCGTCGAAAAGGGCATGAGCGACGTGCTCGTCACTCTCGGCGGCGCCGGCGCATGCCTTGTCACCGCGCACGGCGCATGGCACGCCGCCGCCCCACCCGCGCAGGTGCGCTCCACCGTCGGTGCGGGCGACAGCGCACTGGCAGGCTATGTCCTCGCGCGCCTGAACGGCGCGGATTTCCCCGACGCGCTCCGCCACGCCGTCGCCTACGGCACCGCAGCCGCCGCGAACCCCGGCACTGAAAGCCCCTCCCCGGACGACATCGATCTCGAACGCACCCTAGTGCGCGAACTCTAAGAAAGGCCACACCGTGTCTTCACCTACCATCACCCCGGACCTCGTCCGGCTCGACTGCGACTTCGGGGAAACGCCCGGCGATGTCATCGGACACCTCGCTTCGATCGTTGCGGAGGCAGGACGAACCAACGAGCCGAGCACGCTTGCCGACGCCGCCACCGCCCGCGAAGAGAAAACCGGCACCGGCGTCAACGGCCGCGTGGCAATCCCCCACTGCCGCACCTCCGCGGTGAAAGAACCGACGCTTGCTTTTGCGCGTCTGTCCCGCCCCGTCGATTTCGCAGGCCCAGACGGCGACGCCGAACTCGTTTTCCTCATCGCCGCCCCTGAGGAAGGCGGCAAGGAACACTTGAAGATTCTGTCGAAGTTGGCGCGGGCGCTGGTGCGGGGGGATTTCGTCGATAAGCTGCGCACTGCCGCGACCCCTGCGGACATCGTCGCAGCCGTCGACGAGGTGCTCAGCGCGACGAAGAAGAGCAGCTCGGGCGCAGCATCCGCGCCGAAGAAGCGCATCGTCGCCGTCACGTCGTGCGCAACAGGCATCGCGCACACCTACATGGCCGCCGACGCTCTCGAGCAGGCAGCGCACGGCCGCGACGATGTCGAGCTGCGCATCGAACCTCAGGGGTCATCGGGCGGGGGCCGAGTCGACCAGGAGTTCATCGATTCGGCGGATGCCGTCATCTTCGCCCACGATGTTGCCGTGCGCGACCGGGAGCGCTTCGCGGGCAAACCTGTCGTGGACAGTCCCGTCAAGCGTGGCATCAACGAGCCTAACGCGATGATCGACGAGGCGCTTGCCGCCGCCGACAACCCGCACGCCCGGCGCGTACCCGCCACCGCTGTCGAAACGCGCGGCGACGTCGGCTGGCCGAAGCGTATCCAGCAAGCCGTCATGACGGGTGTGTCCTACATGGTGCCGTTCGTCGCAGCCGGCGGGTTGTTGCTCGCGCTCGGTTTCCTCGTCGGAGGCTACGACGTCGCAGCTGGTTGGCAGGTCATTCCGCTCGAATATTCGCCGACGAATTTGCCGGGCAGCGATGTGCTTATCGACGGAGCCCCCGTCCCCTTCGACCGCTCCGGCTGGGCCTTGTACCTGGGCGCGGTCCTCTTCGCCATCGGGCAGTTGGCAATGCGGTTCGTCGTCGCTGCTCTTTCCGGCTATATCGGCTACGGCCTCGCCGGGCGTCCCGGCATCGCCCCAGGTTTTATCGGCGGCGCTATCTCGGTGATGGTCGGCGCCGGGTTCATCGGCGGTTTGGTCACCGGTCTCCTTGCCGGTCTCATCGCGTACTGGATCGGCTCGTGGAAGGTGCCGCGTTGGCTCGGTTCGCTGATGCCGGTGGTGATCATTCCGCTACTGACTTCGCTGGCCGTGGGTCTACTCATGTTCCTGCTGCTCGGTCGCCCGCTGGGCGCAATCATGACGAGCTTGCAAGCGTGGTTGGAGTCGATGAGCGGCTCGTCGGCAATTCTGCTCGGCGTCATCGTCGGTCTCATGATGTGCTTCGACCTCGGCGGCCCCGTGAACAAGGCTGCCTACCTTTTCGGTACTGCAGGCCTGTCAGCGGGAACCGACGCCGCCTACGAGGTCATGGCTGCTGTCATGATCTCCGGCATGGTCCCGCCGATCGCCCTGTCTGTTGCGACATTCCTCCGCGCAAAGCTTTTCACTCCCGCGGAGCAGGAGAACGGAAAATCAGCGTGGCTGCTCGGCCTGTCGTTCGTGTCCGAGGGTGCGATCCCGTTCGCCGCGGCCGACCCGTTGCGCGTCATTCCGTCGATGATGCTGGGCGGCGCCGCTGCCGGCGCGACCTCGATGGCGCTCGGCGTGGGAGCGAAGGCACCGCACGGCGGCATCTTCGTCATTTTCGCGTATGAGCCGTGGTGGGGCCTTTTCATCGCCCTGGCAGCCGGCGTGGCAGTCGCAGCACTCGCCGTCATCGCCGCCAAGCGCCTGTGGCCCAACAAGACCATTGAGGAGGCAGCGCACAACGCTGTGACTCCCGAACCGACACCGACACCGTCAGCCTCCGCCGCGTAACCGTTCGGCACTGCAAAAATCTCCTACGATAGGTCGCATACGCGCCCCAGAGAAAGGACTTCACATGGCTTCCAAAACAGTCACCGTCGGCTCCACCGTAGGGCTGCACGCCCGCCCAGCGACCGTGATCGCGGAGGCGGCCAGCGAGTACGACGACGACATCATTCTCACCCTCGTCGGCGGCGACGAGGACGATGAGACGGATGCCGCATCGTCCCTGATGATCATGGCCATGGGAGCAGAGCACGGCGCCGAGGTGACTGTCTCGTCCGATAACGACGAGGCCGTCGAGAAGATCGCGGCGCTCATCGAGTCCAACCTGGACGACGAGTAAGAAAACGTCGCCCGTCCAAACTCCGGCTTTAAGGGCCGGAGCTTTTTCTATGTCGGCCCTCTCGGCCCGAACAGGGTGTCTACTGCCGCGTACGGGTGGTAGTCGTTGGGCACGAGGTATCCGCGGGGTGAGCGCCACCTCGGTGTTCCCCGCACGCGTTCGATGCGGCCGCGTTTCGCGCGCCACGGGTCGTCGTCGTTGACGCGGTTGTGATACCTGCACAGCGGTGCGAGATTCGCGGCGTTGGTCTCTCCCCCGTTCTTCCACGCTGTGATGTGGTGGATTTCGCACGCGTCAGCGCCGTGACGGCAGCCGGGCACCGGGCACACAGGCGAGGACACCCGCGCGAGGTCGCGCTGCTTCTGGTTCGCCAGGCGCTGCGCCCGGTAGAGGTTCACGGGACCTTCTTGCGGGTGCACGGCGGCGAGTTCGAGTTCTTCGCTGACGGATTGCTGGAGGAATTCCGCACCGGTCATGGTGGTGGCGTCGGTAAGCCCGAGGCGGATCTCGTCGCCGTCGCCCGCCATGATCCGGCTGTATGCGGGTAGCGGCACGAGCACTATGGGTCGCGGTACGGCGGCCGGGACACCGGCATTACCGCTGCGCATGAGCTGCAGGAAGTTTGCGAGCATTTGCGGTGCGGCGGCTTTCGACGGGTCGATGCCGCGCAGAAGCTCGTGCTCGAGGTCGGCGAGGTCGCGTTCATCGGCGGTGACGGTCATCGTGCGGCGTCCGTTACGCGTTTTCGAAAAGCACAGTTGCTTCCGCGCGGGTTTCTTTTCCTCGCCGATCAAAGCTTTCGCTTTACGACGCACCGTCTCATACCTCCCGCTCACCCCCAACAGCTCGAACCGCAGCTCCCACTTCTGGCGGGGATCTTTGACTTTCTTGAGCTGTTTCTCGATGAGCGCCAGCTGGTCGATACTCATCTTCCGCGAGCGCACCACCTCCACGGCGAGCCGCTGCTGCGCGGTCCATGTTGTGGTTCCGAAGTAGGTGTCGCGGACGAGCTGCCATTCGTCGACATGGCTCGGTCGAATGCCGGCGGCAAGAGCGGCCTCGCGGTCGAAATCGGCGAGGACGTCTAAGGCGTCGGCAGTCTGCGTGTCGAGGAATGAAGCAAATGTGCTCATACCCCGCAGATTAAGGATCAGCGCGCAACCGTCAATCGAGACAGATGTGAGCCTGTGGATAACGCGAGTTGTCCACAGGCTGACAGGCCCCGGGATGCGCGCGGTGTCTCCCGCGTGGTTTAATCGCGGGTTTCGACCGTGGCTGCGCGGTCGCTGGCGGGAAGGAGCCGACCCTCGCCGAGGGTGCCATACGCCCACCGCATGACTGGGTACAGAACCATGATGCCGATGGAGCCGAGCGCGATGCCCTCCAAAGTGACATTGCCGATCTCGAAAGTGAGGTTGCCGATGCCGACGATCAGGGCGACTGCCGCCATCGTGAGGTTGACGGGGTTGTTGAAGTCGACGTGGTTGTCCTGCCAAATCCGCACGCCCAGCATGCCGATGAGTCCATAGAGCACGAGGCATGCGCCGCCGAGAACGCCGGCGGGAATGGTGAAAATCAAAGCACCGAATTTGGGCACGAACGCGAGCAGGATGGCAAAGACTGCCGCCACCCAATAGGCGGCCGTGGAGTAGACACGGGTGGCCGCCATGACGCCGATATTCTCGGCGTAGGTGGTGGTGCCGGAGCCGCCGAAGCCACCGGCGAGGGTCGTCGCGATACCGTCGCCGATAAGGGCGGGACCGGCGAGGTCGTCGAGGTCGCGGCGCGTCATCTCGGCGACCGCTTTGACGTGGCCGACATTCTCGGCGATGAGGACGACGAGCACCGGCAGCGTCACCAGGATCGCTGAGAGATGGAATTCGGGGGTGTGGAACGTCGGCAGACCGATCCACGGAGCAGCGGCGATGGTCTCGCCTGCGTCCTCTGCAAGGTTGCCGGTCAGCGCAGCGAAGATCCACCCAGTGACCACACCGATGAGGATGGACAAGCGTGTAGCCATGCCGCGCAGGCACGCGGTGGCGATCAGAATCGTCGCCAGGGTGACTAGGCCGACGGCGGGCTGCGTCTGGGTGTTCGCCACAGCAGTCGGCGCCAGATTCAAACCGATCAGCGCGACGATCGCGCCTGTGACCACGGGTGGCATGACAGCGTCGATGACGCGCTTGCCGGCCCAGGTGACCAGCAGTCCCACGCCGATAAGCGCGAGACCTGTCACGAGAATGCCGCCGAGCTGCGCACCAATGCCGTGCTGCTGCGACGCTGTCAGCGGGGCGATGAATGCGAACGACGACCCCAGGTAGCTGGGCAACCGGTTGCGCGTAATTGACAGGAAGATGATGGTGCCCAAACCGGAGAACAGCAGCGTGGTGTTCACCGGGAAGCCGGTCAGGGTGGGCACCAGCAGCGTTGCGCCGAACATGGCGATGACGTGCTGCATGCCGATTCCGATTGTGCGCGACCAGCTCAAGCGCTCTTCTGGCGCAACAACAGATCCAGGTTGGATGGTTTTGCCGTCACCGTGGACGGTCCAGGAGGGAATAAAGCTCACAGACTCACAAATCTAGCACCGCGTCGGGCCAGGGCGAATTCGTCTCAGCCGACCACGAATTCGGAGTACTGGTCGGCGAGGACGCGGGGCAGGCGGACGTCGATAAGCGTGCCCTCTTCCTTGTAGTCCTCGCTGCGTACTGTGCCTTCTTCGTGGAGGCGGGAGACGATGTCGCCGCGCGTGTACGGCACGAGCATTCTCGCGTGCGCGTCGAGCGTGTTGAGGAACATCTCGATGCGGCCCTCGAGCTCCGCGATGCCTTCGCCCGTTCGCGCGGAGACGAACACGACGTCGCGGCCCGAATCGGCGAATGCGTGGCGCAGCTCCGCCAGCACGACCGGATCAGCTTGGTCGATCTTGTTCACCACGACGATCTCGGGCGGGATCTCCTCGCCTGTGTCGCGCGTGATTTCGGCGAGCACCTCTGTCACGGCCTTGATCTGCTTCAGCGGGAACGGATCGGAACCGTCGACGACGTGCAACATCAAGTCCGCGCCCGCGACCTCCTCGAGGGTGGACTTGAACGCTTCGACAAGCTGCGTGGGCAGGTGGCGGACGAAACCGACGGTGTCGGTGAGCACGACGGAACGGCCGTCGGCAAGCTCTGCTTTGCGTGTCGACGGATCCAGCGTCGCGAAAAGCGCATCCTCCACCAACACGCCCGCATCCGTCATGGCGTTGATGAGCGACGACTTGCCCGCGTTGGTGTAGCCCGCGATCGCGATCTTCGGAATGGTCGAACGCTGGCGCTGCGCGCGCTTGACGTCGCGGGCCGTCTTCATGCCTGCCAGCTCGCGGCGCAGCTTCGCCATCTCGGAACGCAGTCGGCGGCGGTCCGCCTCGATGCGCGTCTCACCGGGGCCGCGCAGACCCACGCCGCCGTTGGAGCCCGCGCGTCCGCCTGCCTGGCGCGACAGGTTGCCGCCCCAACCGCGGGTGCGCGTGTAGAGGTACTCCATTTGCGCGAGACTGACCTGGGCCTTGCCCTCTTTCGACTTCGCGTGCTGCGCGAAAATATCGAGAATGAGCATGGTGCGGTCGATCACCTTGACCTTCAGCGCTTCCTCGAGCGCCACCATCTGGCCGGGCGAGAGCTCACCGTCGCACACCACGGTATCGGCGCCGGTCGCGTGCACGACATCGCGCAGCTCGCTGACCTTGCCCGAGCCGATGTAGGTGCCCGGGTCCGGCTTGTCGCGCTTTTGGTAGAGCATCTCCACGACGTCGGCGCCAGCGGTCTCCGCCAGCGCGGCCAGCTCGTTCATGTTCGCCTCGACCTCGGCGATCGTTCCCTCGGTCCACACACCGATGAGGACGACCTGTTCGAGGCGCAGCTTGCGGTACTCGACCTCGTAGCCGTCCTCCTGCTCTTCGGAGCGGATGTCGGTGTCGCGGATGACGCGTCGAAAAGCATTGCGTTCGGCGAGGTCCAGTGAACCGACCGTCGGGTCCGCGCTGTCACGCGCGGCAGGCGGAGCGTTGTGGCGGAACGCTTCCGCGAGGAGCTTGTCATGGGCCGTCTCATCGTCGGAGTCGGCGGAGAATACGGAAAAAGGTTTCGTCATTGAGTCCTTATTGTCGCATGGCTGCATGTCCAGGCAAATAAACGCCCTCGTCATTCGCAACCGCGTGCGACGGCGGATTGTTCCCTTCCGCCACCCCGGCACTAGGATCGGGAGATATGAGTGAGACGATCACGACAGATCTTTCCAGCATCGGCATGGTCTATTCGCGGTGGCAGGACGCCGTGGAGGCCGCGATCGCGTCGAATCAGCTCGCGGTGACGGGCGAGGTGCGCGGCGGCCAGCTGATCCAGTTTTCGGACCCATCGGGCGCCCAGCTGAACATTTTGGCTGTCGAGCCGTTCGCCACCTTCGCCGGCTTCGATTCCACGACCCGCACGTACGCGCATGTCACGATGCTCAACGATGTCGTCGGCCTGTGCGATGTCGTCGACCCCATGGGCAACGCGATCGCGTCCGTCACGGCGAATATCGCGCAGGGGCCATTGCTTGTCGACGAATCCACCCTCCAGTGGCAAGAAATGGGCTTCACTGCCCTGGCTATTGACGTGCAGCACTACGGCAGCGTCGACGAATACCTCACCGCCACCGGCGAGACCCTGGGGACGATCGTGTCCGAGGGCGCTGAGCGCGTGAATTCCGGTGCCGCCGCTGCCCCGGACGCCGCCGCGGCATTCTCCGCCCGCGTCCTGGAGGCTGAGTACCGCACCAACACGTTGACCGGCGAGCGCTTCGTTCATGTCTCCGTCGACGCCGCGTTCCCCTTCGACGTAGTCCTGCCCGACTCCGGCGCCGAACTGCCGGAGCGCAATTCAGTCATTGCTGGCACCGCGGTGCTCGCTGGCCAGGTCGCCATGGCTGCCGGTTGCGGCGGTGGCGGCGGTTGCGGTGGCGGCAGCTGCGGTTGCGGCGGACACTAGTCAGCTAGGAAAGCAAGGACACGGAGACGATGGGCGGGAGCAGCCGCAATGTGGAGTCGGCGATTTGGCTGACGCTCGCGCTCGTCGTCGCGATTGTGCTGGGCACACGGCTCGGTGCGCCGGGTCTGCTCCTCGGGATCGCGTTAGCTGCGGTGGCGTTCGTGGCGTATCGCAAAAGGACGGTGGACCCGGAGGTGGAGTCACTGAAATCATCGTTGCGGGTCGCGCGCGACGATATCGCCCAAGTGGTCGCCGAGTACGAGGATTTCAAGTCGGGTACGAGCACGGATGCACTGGCCGAGCGCACGCTCACATACCGCGCGTTGGCGACGCCCCACAGTGATATTCCGGCGATCGAGGATTTCCACCTGCGCCTCGGTTCGTCGCGGCGTTTCCTGTCAAGGGTGGACACGCATTTGCGCAACGACGATCTGGACCGCCACGCGCTGGAACGCATGATCAATATTGCGGATCAGCGGGCAATGGAGCTCGCGGACTCGTGGGCTGATGCGCGTCGCGCCGCCCGCAGGTTAGGTCCCGCTTAAAGCATTTCGCTTATCGACGAAGCGCCCCCAGCTCCACTTCTCCCCTCCCCACGATCACCGACGGTCCCGTCATGGTGGCCTGACCGCCTTCGATGGCGATGGTCAAGGCACCGCCCGGAACGTTGACGGTGACGGAGCCGTTCTCAATGCCGGCGTCGGCAAGCGCTGCCCGTGCCGCGGCAACGGTGCCTGTTCCGCAGGAGCGCGTCTCCCCCACTCCGCGCTCCCACACGCGCATGTGTACGGCACCGTCGGCCATCTCGGTGAGGATTTCCACGTTGACGCCCTCGGGGAAGAAGTCGTGATCGAAGGCGGGCTGGACCAGCTTCATCGCCTCAAGTTCTGCGGCGGTCAGCCCCGGAATGACTGCGGCGAGGTGCGGGTTTCCCACGTCCACGCCCAAGCCCGCGAAATCGAATTGCCCCATGCGCGCGGTGGATACGCCGGTGACCTCCACGGGCCCCATGCCGACTTCCACCTGGGCGTGCGACGGACCGTGCGGGCCCTCGCCCGTCAGCTCGTGAACGACGATGTGCTTGACGCCCGCTCGGGTCACCACGTCGAATTCGCGCTCCGTCTCCAGCCCCTGAGCCAAAAGGACGTGCGCGAAGACGCGGATGCCGTTGCCGCACATTTCCGCGATCGAACCGTCGGCATTGCGGTAGTCCATGAACCACTTCGCACCGTCACCGTCTGCGCGGACGACGCGCAGAAAACCGTCGCCGCCGATGCCTGCGCGGCGATCGCAGAGGGAGGCGACGAGGTCGTCGGTCAGGACACCGAGGGTGTCGAGCTGATCGTCGACGTCGATAAGCACGACGAAGTCGTTCTCCGTGCCGTGCGCCTTGATGAACGGCAGGGTGGACAAATACTTGTTGCTGTAAGTCACGCCAGCGAGTCTAGCGCGGCGCGCAGCAACGCCTCCGGGTCCTGATCCGCGTCGACCCAGGCGATTCGCTTATCGCGGTTGAACCAGGACCGCTGCCGGCGCACGTAACGGCGGGTGCCGGTGATCGTCGACTCGATTGCTTCTGCGAGGGTGCAGTCCCCAGCGAGATAGTCCAAGACCTGCGCGTAGCCGATGGCGCGGCCGGCGGTGGAGTCGGGGGTAAGGCCGGCGTCGATAAGCGTGCGCACTTCGTCGACGAAGCCCCGGTCGAACATGAGCTGCGTGCGTTTTTCGATGCGGGGATTGAGCCATTCGGCGTTCGTGCGCAACCCGATGATGCGCGTGCCCCAGCGCGGCGGGGCGTCTTTCGGCGGCTGCGAGGCTTGGAAGGGCTTGCCGGTCAACTCGATGACTTCGAGTGCGCGGACGGTGCGGCGCGGGTCGTTGTCCTCAATGATGCTCGCGGCCTGGGGGTCGATGTCCGCAAGCTCAGCGTGGAGAGCCTGCACCCCGATCTCGGCCTGGCGTGCCTCGTACTTGGCGCGGACCGCGGGGTCGGTGGGCGGGAACTGCCAGTCGTCGATGAGCGACTGCACGTACATCATGGACCCGCCAACGAGGATCGGGACTGTGCCGCGCGCGGCGATCTCCTCCACGACTTCGCACGCGCGGGCTTGGTATTCGGCGACTGACGCCGTGCGCGTGACCTCCCAAATATCCAGCAAATGGTGCGGGATGCCGCCGCGTTCGGCGGGCGGGAGCTTCGCGGTGCCGATGTCCATGCCGCGGTAAAGCTGCATCGAGTCGACGTTGACCACTTCCCCGCCGAGCTCGCGTGCGAGAGCGATGCCGAGGTCCGATTTGCCGGACGCCGTCGGACCGACGACCGCGATGGGAGTGACTGCTAGCTCAGGCATGGTCCACCTGCCACGTCGCGACGAAGCGTCCGACACCGTGCGTCGCATCCTGCGCGATGAGCCGCTGGTTCGTCGCATCGAGCGCCGCGAGCTCGTGCCACAGGGCGGGCTCGACGACGCCGCGTGCCGTAAGCTCGTCCGGCAACGCGCCGCGGCCGTCCAAAAAGCGCGCCATCTGTTCGTGTGTGTCCAGTGCACCGTCGATGAACGCGAGCGGCGCGCGCTGCGTCAGGCCTGCCGACCCGTCGACGACGACCACCGTGAGCACCTCCGGGTCGAGCGGGGCGATCGTGCCGCGCGAATCCGTCACGCGCTCGGCCGCGTCCCCCAGCACGTACCGCGCGACGAGCTCCGCCATGTAGTTTCCCTCGCCGACGGTGATCTGCGGCGCGCCCCACGCCGCGAGAGAACCCGTGCGTTCCGTGCGCCACTGCGCGTCGCGCGAGCCCACAATGTGGATGTCGCGCGAGTCGTTAGCGGTCAGCTCACGGATGGTGCGCACAATATCGCGCCCGGCCTCATCCCGCGGCGCGAGCTCCGCCACCAGCGCCGGAGAGCCCGGCACGACGCACACATTGAACTGATTCACGCCCACCACCCTATCCAGTGCCTCCCGATCCGCGGGCAAACGGTTCCAACCGCCTGACATTGAGGCGCGGGGGCCGGTAAAGTCTCAAAGCGTTACGGCAGCCGTGTCGCGCGGCACAAAGATGAAAGGACTGGCCCCCACCATGACGCAGCCCCCTACCGACGGACAGAAGCCGACTCCGAAGCCTGCGGCACCTTCGCCCGGATCGATGCCGACGAAGGCACCCAAGCCCGGACCGCGCCCGGGGGCCAACCCGGCGAAGGTGGGGGCGTCCACTCCGTCGCCGGTTCCTGCGATGCCGGCCGCACCCGCCGTCGACACCTCTGAAGCGAAGAAATTCGGCCGCGTCGACGAAGAAGGCACCGTTTACGTCACCCGCGGCGGCACCGAGCGCGCCGTCGGTTCGTGGCAGGCCGGCACCGCGGAAGAGGGCCTGGAGCACTTCGCCCAGCGTTTCGGCGACCTGACCACTGAGGTCGGTCTGCTAGAAAACCGCCTCGCTGCACGCCCGGAGGACGCCAACTCTGTGCGCACGCAGGCGCAGCAGCTCATCGATTCGCTTGATGAGCAGGCGGTGGTCGGTGACCTCGACGCCGTCGAAAAGCGCTTGAAGGATCTCCTCGGCCAGGCGGATATCGCCGGCGAGAAGGCCAAGGAAGCCAAGGAAACCCGCCGCGCCGAAGCGATCGAGCGCAAGGAGACCCTCGCCGCCGAGGCCGAGGACATCGCCGCGAATTCCACCGAGTGGAAAGCCGCCGGCGACCGTATCCGCGCGATCCTCGACGAGTGGAAGACGATCCGCGGCATCGACCGCAAGACCGACGACGCACTGTGGAAGCGCTACTCCAAGGCCCGTGACTCGTTCAACCGCCGTCGCGGCGCCCACTTCGCCGAGCTCGACCGTGGTCGCGCAGCTGCAAAGGCCGCCAAGGAAGACATCATCGAGCGCGCCGAGAAGATCAAAGACTCCACGGAGTGGAACGAAACGGCCCGTGCGTTCAGCGACCTGATGAAGGAATGGAAGGCCGCCGGCCGCGCACCCCGCGACGTGGACGACAAGCTGTGGGAGCGCTTCCGCTCCGCGCAGGACCACTTCTTCGCCGCGCGCAATGCCGTCAATGAGGAGCGCGACCGTGAGTTCGAGGCCAACGCGAAGGCGAAGGACGACCTCATCGCCGAATACGGCCCGCTGATCGACCCAGAGAAGGGCCTCGGCGCCGCGAAGTCGAAGTTGCGCGAGCTGCAGGAGAAGTGGGACGAGATCGGTTTCGTTCCGCGCGGCAAGATCCGCGAGTACGAGGACAAGATCGGCGAGATCGAAAAGCGCGTTTCCGACGCCGAGGAGCGCCAGTGGCGCAAGTCGAACCCGGTCCAGCAGGACAAGGCGAACCAGTTCCAGGTCAAGGCCGACGACTTCCGCGCGAAGGCTGAGGCCGCGGAGGCCAAGAGCAACGCCGCGAAGGCAGCGGAGCTGCGCGCGCAGGCTGAGCAGTGGCAGGAGTTCGCAGACGTCGCGGCGAAGGCTCTCGACGACTAACTTGCAGCCGCTTCTCTTTTCCGCTGGTGCCGATGCCGAAGAGGTCGTCGGCGCGTACGCTTTTTCGGCAACACTCGCGATCCAGGACATCACCGGCGACGCGCATTCGGGGATCACAGCATCTCACATCGCGAAACGGCTCGAGGCTTCCGCGGAGTCCGAGTCTTACCTGTTCGCGCTCACCAACGTTCGTGCGCCGCGTCCGCTCGGCGCGCGCGGGTACCCGGAGATCACGGTCGACGACCTCGCCGATATCGACGCCTGGGTCTTCATCTCCCTGCCGCTTCTTGAGGACACCAGCGTCATCGAAGCTTCCGTCACGCTCGACGCCGCCATCGCGCCGCTGCCCGGCGAGCCCGTCCCAGAAGAGCCGTGGGTCGCCGCTTTATCGCTTATCGACGCCCTCTCCCACACCCACCACCGCCCCACCCGCCACATCTGGGAGACCCATGCCCCCGATGCCGACTCCGCTGCCTCCGACATCCTGACCGCCGCCGGCTACACCCCCGCTTACCGCGAGGACCAAGCCACATTCTCGGTCGATGCAATTGCCCAACCCGCAGCCGCCGACCGGCTCCCCGTCGACTACATCGACGTGGTGTTCAATAACGAGATTTCCGCCGATAATCTGACCTTGTTCCGTACACTTCTCACCGCCGCGTCCGAGGGGTACCCGCGCGGGGACTTGAAGCTCGACACGGTGGAATGGACCGAGCAGCGTCTTCGCGATGCCCAGGCGCGGCTACTCGACCGCGGCGGCAACCAGTACACCGCGATCGCGTACAGCACTGCACCCGACGGCGCGCGTCTCGCAGTCGGGCTCGCCGAAGCCGTCCACTACGATGCCGACGACGACTCGCTCATCGAGCTCGGCCTCGTCTTTGTCCTGCCCGCCTACCGCGGTGCGGGTGTCGGCACCGCGTTGGTGGAATCCGCATTGGCTGCCGCAAAGAGCCGCTGGGCGGAGGTGGAGACGGGGTACAGCTCGTATCCGTCGATAAGCGATGTTGCGCGCGCGGAACCGATCTCCGCGACGACCGCTTGGCAGCGATTCCGCTAATCGACGACGAACTGCCGCGGATCCGCCGGATCATAAAACACAGTGACCGACTGGTTGAGCCGCGGACTCTTCGACGCATTCGACGCAGGTGCCGTGATTGCGCGGCCATCGACGGTGGTGAACTCGACCACCTCGAAGGTGCGCGTCGCGTACTGCTGAATCTCGCCTGAAATCATCTGCCTGCGCTTATCCACATCCACGACGCGCCCCTGAACCTTGACTCCGTTGGCGTGCATCTCGTCGACCCCGCGTTTACGGTACGAGCGCGTATACGCGATGACCCCGATAATGACGGCAACGACTGCGACCGACACGATGATTGATGTAGCACTCATACCTTGATTATCGCTTCCCTGGACGCTCTCCGCTCGCCGCGAACCCGTTGTTTACATCACGTCTGAGCTGGAACTACATCGAGATTTTCCGGTTGAACACGACCAGAATTTCGCGGTACCCTGTGAATTGTTTGTGATTTTCATGCAACGAGTGAATTGGTGATGTCTGGAATGAAGAAGGCCGTGTCGTCGTTTGGAAAATTCGTGGCGAAGAAACCACGAGCAGTGATCGCAGGAACAGCCGCCGCCGCGACGGCGTCCCTGGCGGTACGAGATCTGCGCCAGAAGAACAACGCGATCTTCCGCAACTACCCGGTGCTGGGCCACGCCCGCTATCTTGCGCACCGCATCCGCCCCGAGATCCAGCAGTACTTCGTGGAGAACAACTGGGACGGCCGCCCCTTCAACTTCCAGACCCGCCAGATGATCAACGAGCGTGCCGACGGCACCGAGGGCGAAATGTCCTACGGCACCGAGCGCGACGTCATGGAGACTGGTTTCGAATACCTCGTCCACTCCATGATGCCGGCGAAGATGCCTGCGGAACCGCCCCGCGCGCGCATTGGTGGCAAAGACTGCACGAAGCCCTACGACATGTCGCTGATGAATATCTCCGCCATGTCTTTCGGTGCGTTGTCCGCGAACGCCGTCCGCGCACTCAACAAGGGTGCAGAGCTCGGCGGTTTCGCCCACGACACCGGCGAAGGCGGTCTGAGTAGCTACCACATGGAAAATAACGGGGATCTCGTGTGGGAAATCGGCACCGGCTACTTCTCCGCGCGCACCGAAGACGGTGAATTCGACCCGGCGAAATTCAAAGAGCTCTCCGCCATCGACCAGGTGAAGATGACCGAGCTGAAGCTCTCCCAGGGCGCGAAGCCCGGCATCGGCGGTGTGCTGCCCGGTTCGAAGGTCAGTGCCGAGATCGCGAAGGTCCGCGGCGTGCCGGAAGGCGAAACCTGCATCTCCCCGTCCCGCCACTCGGTGTTTTCCACCCCGACCGAACTCATCGAGTTCATCGCCGAAATGCGCGAGCTCTCCGGCGGTAAGCCGGCGGGCTTCAAGATGTGCGTCGGCTCGATGATCGACGTCCTGTCCATCTGCAAGGCGATCCGTGAAGTGGGCACCGCGCCCGATTTCATTGTCATCGACGGCTCCGAGGGCGGCACTGCCGCCGCACCCCTCGAGTATGAAGACCACGTTGGCCTGCCTCTCACTGAGGGACTGATGATGATGCACAACGCGCTCGTTGGAACTGGCCTGCGGGACCAGATCAAGATCGGCGCGTCAGGCAAGGTCGCGGCCGCCAACGACATTGTCAAACGCCTCATCCAGGGCGCAGATTTCACCAACTCCGCCCGTTCAATGATGATGGCCGTCGGCTGCATTCAGGCCCAAAAATGCCAGACCGGCGGTTGCCCCACTGGTGTGGCGACGCAAAGCAAGTGGCGCCAGCGCGCCCTGGACGTCGATTCCAAGGCAATCCGCGTGAAGAACTACCACAACGCCACTGTCCAGCAGGCGGTGTCCATGATGGCATCGTGCGGCGCCTCCACCCCGGACGAGCTCTCGCCGAATATGCTCCGCCAAATCATCGCGCCGGGTGTCACCCGGTCCTATGAGGCGCTCTACACTTGGCTCGAGCCCGGCCAGCTTATCGACGACGCCCCCGAGGCCTGGGCCGAAGCCTGGAACCAGGCCAGCCCGGATGAGTTCCGTCTACCGGTGATCACGAAGGTACGTTAAGTTTCTGCGTCAGCCTGCCAGTTCACGATCTTCAGACCAGACACTCTCGAAAACTCCCTCGTATTCACAGTGACGAGGGTCAAATCGTGAGCAAGCGCTTGGGCAGCGATCCACATGTCATTGGCCCCGATGACCAGCCCGCGCCGTTCCAAGTCGGCGCGGACTCGGGCGTATGCGAGCGCTGCATCGGTGTCGATCGGCGCAACCGTGTAAATATCCTTCAACCGCCCCAGTGCAATGCGTTGTGGTGCAGCCGTTCCTTTCTCGATTGCCACCATCAGCTCTCCCAAGACGACGGCCGACAACCTCACATTGTCGAGAGGCTCTCCCGCAAGGCGTTCGCGAAGCCGCTGATTCCTGCCCCGCAGGATTTCAATGAAAACGTTCGTGTCTGGTAAATAACCCACTAATCCCCCACTGACTGAACCGGCGCAGGCGGTGCGTCTGCCGGACGATTCAGGGAATCAGCCCAGCCTTCGGGGAGGTCCGCTGTTATGAGGTCAATGGCATCCAGGGCTGACATCTGGGATGGGATGATGACCAAATTCTGGCCGACTTTTCTGATGGCGACGCGGTCCACATCGAGACGAAACTGCTTGGGGATTCGAACGGCTTGGCTGTTACCCGACTGAAAAACAGTCGTGTTCAATTGATTCGAGTCTCTGGGCGAAGTCATAGCAATCTCACCTTCTCACCTCGCATGATGCGCAAATACACGATGAGTATATACCGGCATCGCCAGCGAACTCTAGAGCGATGTCCAACTAGAAAGCGAGAAAGGATAACCTGTTATCCTTTCGCCACTCTGCGTGCGGGGATAGGTTAGCGCCCTTCGTCGCGGCGGTGGCGCTGGGCGGCGCGGGCGCGGCGGTCGTCGATAAACGTATCTGCGTCCTCGGCGCGGCGGACAGACTGGTGGCCGGCGTTCGCCTGGGCTTCGGCGACGGGGTTGAAGTCAGTCTGTTCGCGGCGCAGCGCCTCCATCTTCTGTTGCTCGGGGTCGCGGCGCATCCACGCGGCGGTGAGCAGCGGCACGGCGACCACGACGCAGGCGATCGCGAGATACATGCCGGCGCCGGTGGAATCGCCGGTGGTGCCGGTCTGGCGCAGCCAGAGGCCGAGCAACGCCGCCACGAGTGAGACGCAGCCCGCCATCCACGCGAAGAGGGCGAACGACGTGCGACGCGCGATCACGAGCAACAGGGTGAACACAGGGAGGCAGAGGAACGACAGGAGTGCGAAGACGCGCTCCCCGATCGCCACATCGACGCCGTCCGGCTCGGTGAAGGTGAGCATCTGCCACCCGGCAGCGTCGCCGGCGAAAGGCAGGATCAAAGAGACCACATAGACGGCCACCGCGGCGGCTAAGACCCAGCGGCGGGCGCCGAGGTCGACGGTGCCGGCGCGTTGCTTCTCGAGGGAGGCGAGGTCGGAGTGGGAGGTGGCGTCGTCAAGCATGCTGCTCATGTTAACCGCACGTGCCGCACGCGTTGGCGGCGCTGGGTGCTTGCTTCGGCGCGCCGATGGTCGGAATACCCAAGCCCACACCGACGGGCGCGGTAGTGGGAACCTGGCCGGCCTCCGCGTTGTCGCCGGCAAGCGTGCGGCGGTGGGCGTGAATACCGGAATCGGCGATCAGATAATGCGGGCGCGAATCGGTGACCGTGACGTGCACGATATCGCCCGGACGCACGGTGCGGTCGATATTGCCCTCAACCGTGAAGTGGACGAGGCGGCCGTCGCGCGCGCGGCCCGACATGCGGCCGGTGTCCTTCTTGTCGTGGGTCTCCTGGACGAGCAACTCCTGGTCGGTGCCCACGAGATTTTCGTTCTCCTCGGCGCTGATGCGCTCCTGCAGCTCAAGCAGACGCTCGAAGCGCTCCTGGACGACCTTCTTCGGGATCTGGTCGGCCATCTCTGCTGCGGGCGTGCCGGGGCGCGGCGAGTACTGGAACGTGAACGCCGAGGTGAAACGCGCCTTTTCGACGACGTCGAGCGTCGCCTGGAAGTCTTCCTCCGTCTCCCCCGGGAAGCCGACGATGATATCAGTCGTGATCGAAGCGTGCGGAAGCTTCTCGCGCACCTCGTCTAAGATGCGGAGGAATTTCGCCGAACGGTACGAACGGCGCATGTCCTTGAGCACCTTGTCGGAGCCTGACTGCAGCGGCATGTGCAGCTGCGGGCACACATTCGGGGTCTCCGCCATGGCGTCGATGACGTCGGAGGTGAATTCCGCCGGGTGCGGCGAGGTGAAACGCACGCGCTCTAGGCCCTCGATGTCGCCGCAGGCGCGCAGCAGCTTCGAGAATGCGGAACGGTCGCGCTTTAAATCCGGGTCCACGAAATTCACGCCGTACGCGTTGACGTTCTGGCCGAGCAGAGTCACCTCAGTGACGCCTTGGTCGACGAGGGCTTTGACCTCGGCGAGGATGTCACCTGGGCGGCGGTCCTGCTCCTTGCCACGCAGCGACGGCACGATGCAGAACGTGCACGTGTTATTGCAACCCACCGACACCGACACCCAGCCGGCGTAGGAGGACTCGCGCTTAGCGGGCAGGACCGACGGGAAGTGCTCGAGGGCCTCGACGACCTCGACCTGCGCTTCCTCGCTGACACGCGCGCGGTCGAGCAGCGCCGGCAACGCCGCCATGTTGTGGGTGCCGAAGACGGCGTCGACCCACGGCGCCTTCTCGATCACGGTGTCGCGGTCTTTTTGGGCCAGGCAGCCACCGACGGCGATCTGCATGCCCGGGTGGTTGCGCTTGACTTCGCGCAGCTGGCCGAGGGTGCCGTAGAGACGCTGGTCGGCGTTCTCGCGGACAGCGCATGTGTTGAAGACCACGAGGTCGGCTTCCGCGTCGGCGGGAGCAGCCTCGTAGCCGGCGTCTTCCAGCAAGCCGGAGAGTCGCTCGGAATCGTGCACGTTCATCTGGCAGCCGAACGTGCGCACCTCGTAGGTGCGCGGAGCTGCCTGCGTCGTTGTCATCCCGGTTGTCACGGTGCAACAGTGTATTGCCCGCCGCGTTCATCGCATAACTGCTCACCGCGGGCGCGCAGCCACGCTACGCTTGATAGCGATCTTCAAGGGGGCCAGCGCCGATGTCGGTTCCCACCTTCGGAGGGATTCATGTCCAGCACAGGGCACTCACGGGCAGCGTGCGTCACCGTTAGCGCATTCAGCTTATCGACGCTCACCGCCTGCACCCTTTTCCCCGGCAGCACCAACGATGCGGATCTGCTCGACCAGATCGAAAACGGCCAGGTGACCATCGGGTCCGCGTTCACGAACCCGGGGTTGAGCATCCTCCACGACGACGGCTCGGTCGCGGGACTAGACACTGACATTGCCGAATACGTGATCAACACGATCGCTGATGACAAGGGCTGGGACCGCCCGAGCATCGAATGGCGACAGGTGCCGTACGGCCAGCGCGCTTCCATGTTGGAGCACGCCTACGTGGACATGATCGCTTCGACGTACTCAATGAATAACGAACGCGCAGACAAGACGGCTTTCGCAGGCCCGTATCTGGTCACGCACCAAGCGTTGCTCGTGCGCGACGGCGAGAACAGCATCACCGGGTTGGACACGCTGAGCGGCCGCAGCTTGTGCTTCGTCACCGGCACCACGGCGGCGGGCACGATCAAAGACGCGCTTCCTGATGTGGTGTTGGAGGAATACGACAACTACAAGGCGTGCTTGGGCGCCCTGCGCGAGGGCCATGTCGAAGCCGTGACCACAGACGCGGCGATTCTCGAGGGCTTCGAAGCGCAGGAGCCCGGAGTTTTCGACGTCGTCCCGCTCGAAGTCGACGGGCGCCCGCTTACCGACGAGCACTACGGCCTCGGACTCCGCCACAACGACGAGGAAACGATCCAGGCTGTCAACGATGCCCTAACGCAGATGTACGACGATGGCTCCTTCGACCGGTTCGTGTCTGAAAACCTGCAGGCCGACCCGGACACGATGCGTGACACCCCGGGCGACACGTCGTTCCTCGACGGTCCTTAGCCGACATTTTGAAGTTCCTCGCACCTCTCGTCGAGCGCGTCCTTGGCGATCTGCAGCGCCATTGACTCAGGGAAACCGCGCCGGGCAAGCACCCCGACAATGCGCCGAAGTTCCTTATCACGGCCAGCTCTGTCGACGGGCACGCTTTTCACGGTGCGGGCTTTCTTCTGCGCGAGTCCGCGTGCGAGATCGCGTTCGTCGTCCTCGTCGATCTGCTCCAAGGCAGCGTCCTGGTCCGCGGCAGAGACACCCTTGTCCCGTAATTCGCGGCGCAGCACCGACGATGATTTGCCGCGGCGTTCAAAGCGCTGGCGAACCCATTCGTGGGCGAAGGCTTCATCGTCGATGAGACCGGAGCGCTGGAGGGAGTCCAGGACATCGTCGATAAGCTCTGGCGCGGGAGGTTCCTCTCCTTCTTTGACACGCCGCTGATCGAGGAGGCGCTCGCGCAGCTCGTGGCGGGAGCGGGACCGCTGATCGAGCAGACGCAAAGCACGCTCGCGCACTTTCGCGGCAGCCTTTTCGTGCTCGTGATCGATCAGTCCCGGCCCCCCGCCGGCCGCGTACGCGTCGAGGGCCTCTTTCAGCTTGCGGAGCTTTTCCGGGTCAGGTTCGCGCTGTTGCGCCATAGGGCGTTATTTCTCCCCGGCGGCAGCGCCGTCGTCTTCATCGTCGAAGTCGATATTGGGCACCATGTCGATGGCCTCGTCGCTCAGCTCATCGTCCTTGCCGGCGAATTCCCCGACGCCGAGCTTCTGGAAGATCTTTTGCTCGAGCTCGTTGGTCAAGTCTTGGTTCTCTTTGAGGAAGAGACGGACCTTCTCCTTGCCCTGGCCGAGCTGGTCTCCCTCGTAGGTGAACCACGAACCGGACTTCTTGATCACGCCATTTTCCACACCGAGGTCGATGATGGAGGACTCGCGGGAGATGCCCTCGCCGTACATGATGTCGAATTCGGCGATCTTGAACGGCGGGGAAACCTTGTTCTTGACCACCTTGAGGCGCGTGCGGTTGCCGATGGAATCCTGACCGTCCTTGAGCGTCTGGATACGGCGCACATCGCAACGCACCGACGAGTAGAACTTCAGCGCCTTACCGCCGGTGGTGGTCTCCGGCGAGCCGAACATGACACCGATCTTCTCGCGCAGCTGGTTGATGAAGATGGCGGTCGTGCCGGAGTTGTACAAAGCACCCGTCATCTTGCGCAGAGCCTGGGACATCAGGCGGGCCTGAAGACCGACATGGGAATCGCCCATCTCGCCTTCGATCTCTGCCTTCGGGGTCAGCGCAGCCACGGAGTCGATGACGATGATGTCAATCGCACCGGAACGCACGAGCATGTCCGCGATCTCGAGAGCCTGCTCACCAGTGTCCGGCTGAGAGACCAGCAGGTTGTCGGTGTCCACACCGAGCTTCTTGGCGTAGTCGGGGTCGAGGGCGTGCTCCGCGTCGATGAATGCGGCGATACCGCCGGTACGCTGCGCCTGCGCGATGGCATGCAGTGCAACGGTCGTCTTACCGGAAGACTCCGGGCCGTAAATCTCCACGATGCGGCCGCGCGGCCAGCCGCCAATGCCGAGCGCGACATCGATGGCGGTGTTTCCAGAGGAGATGGATTGGATCGGCGGGCGCTTCTCGTCGCCCAGGCGCATGATGGCGCCCTTGCCGTAGTCCTTCTCGATCATCGCCATTGCCGCGTCAAGCGCGTTCTGGCGGTCATTCGCAGCGGAGGCAGCTTTCTTTTTCGTTGCCATGGCGTGGTTCCTTTCGTTTCGTGTGTTCCCCGGTTCAACCCCCGGTTAAAGCAGTCTCATCTTCTTAGACCGCCTCAAGCGGTGTCCGGTTCCCCGTTCACTGAAAATCACACTAGTGGGCTTTGCGACACCACCATCGAACATACACGCACGAATGTTCGAATGATTCACTCCCCCGGGCGATCAATTCCCAGTCGGCGCTCTTCGGGAATATCAAAGTCGTCGCACAGGTGGTCCCACACGTCGCGGGGGTCCACGCCAGCGTCGATAAGCTCGCCCGCCGTCTTCCCTTCGCCGGAGAAAACATGCGAGGACACGACCCACTTTCCCTTCGCGTCGCCAAATTCGTCGGCGACGAGTTGGTGGAATTCCGTCAATCGCATGCGCACCACCTTACGCGCCTCGATTTTCGCTTCTCGACGCTTGCCCCTCCCCTCGAATTGAACGGCGTTCAAGTGGGCCGCTAATGTTTGCTTTATGACGACTACACGCACCCCCGGCGCGCGCGGGACCAGCGCAGCCACCGACATCGCATATATCGCAGTCTTCGCTGCGCTGATCTCCGTCCTCGGCTTCTTCTCCATTCCCATCGGCGCGGCCGGTGTTCCTATCGTGCTGCAGAATGCTGCGACGATTCTCGCGGGCCTCGTTCTCGGCGGCCGCCGCGGCTTTTTGGCCACCGCCCTGTTCTTGCTCGTCGGTTGCTTCCTGCCGGTGCTCTCCGGCGGCAGCACCGTCATTCACGCGTTTGCGGGCCCGACTGTCGGCTACCTTGGTGGTTACCTCCTCGGCTCCGGCATTGCGGGTTTGATCGCGTACCGCGCTCCGTTCAAGAACAAGGGCGCGACGATCGCTGTGTTCTTCCTCGGCGGTCTTGTCGCTCTCGCCCTCCAGTACGTGCTCGGCTCCTTCGGTCTCATGTGGCGTGCCGATATGGGTGCAGGTGCCGCATTCGCAGCTCAGCTCGCCTTCATCCTCCCCGATCTGGGCAAGCTCGCCGTGATGGTCGCGATCGCATTCGCCGTGCACTCTGCGTTCCCGCAGCTGCACCGCACGCGTTAGTCTCTCGCTGTGCCCACTATTTCCTTTGACCGCGCCAGCGTCGCCTACGACTCTGATGTCATACTGCAGCCGCAGACGCTCGAGCTGAGCGAGCAACGCATCGGCATCATCGGCTCCAACGGCTCCGGTAAATCTACGCTGGTGCGGCTGATCAACGGTCTGATCGAACCGTCATCAGGCACCGTGTCCTACAACGGCCTCGACGTCACCGAGCACGGCAAAGACGTGCGCAAGAAGGTCGGTTTCATCTTCTCCGACGCCGAAGCACAGATCGTCATGCCGCGGGTCCGCGACGACATCGCGTTCTCCCTGCGCCGTTTCAAGCTACCCAAGGCTGAAGTCAATGCGCGCGTGGACGACATGCTGGAACGCTTCAGGCTGGTCGACCGCGCAGAGAATTCCCCGCACACTCTCTCCGGTGGCGAGAAGCAGATGCTCGCCCTAGCAGCCGTCATGGTCATCGAGCCTGAGACGATCATCGCCGACGAGCCGACGACGTTGCTCGATATGCGCAACCGCCGCCGCATCATTCGCGAGCTGACATCCCTCGACCAGCAGGTCATCGTGGTCACCCACGACATTGAGATGCTCACCGATTTCGATCGCGTCCTGTGCGTCAACGACGGCGACATCGCATTCGACGGCCCCGCCCGCGAAGCCATCGCGTTCTACACCGACCTGATGGACAAGCTTGACGACGTTGACCGGGACGGTGAGCCGTGAGAATCAGAGAACTTCCCATGGGCGTCTACGTCCCTGGCACGACGCCTGTTCATCGCGCCTCCCCCGCCACGAAATTCGCAGGGCTGTTGCTCTTCATCATTTTGATCACGGTGCTGCCGACGAAGCCGTGGCACCCGCTCGCCGCGGCCGGCGGCGTGGCTGTGCTGTACGCCGTCGCCAAGATTCCACTCCGAACTGCCCTGCGCCAAGTCCTGCCGATCCTGCCGTTCATGGCCTTCATCGGCGCCTTCCTGTGGTGGCAAAGCGGCCTGGAGAAGATGCTCATCACCGTCTTCGGACTCATCGCGGCCCTTTTGGCGGCGAGCTTGTTCACGCTCACCACGACCATCGAGGACCTTATGGAGGCCCTGGAGACCAATATGGCTCCGCTTGAGCGCATTGGCGTGCCCGTGGACACCATCAGCCTGGCTATCGCTTTGACCATTCGCCAGATTCCGGTGTTGCTCGGCACCGCCAACGAGTCCCTCGACGCACGAAAGGCCAGGGGCGCGAATTTATCGCTCCTGGCCTTCGGTACCCCGCTTGTCATCCGCAGCGTCCGCCACGCCCAGCTCACGGGCGAGGCGCTCATGGCGCGCGGTGCGGTGGATTAACAGCTACTGATTAACGCTCGCCGCGCAGCTCACGCATGCGCGCTGCGACTGCGTCCTGATCGACGTTGGAGTAGTCAGTGGCGGAATTAGCAGCATTGGACGCGGACGATGTGCCCTGCTCGATGGCGGGCTTCCTGCCGGACTCGAGCTCGCCGCCCATCTCGGCGCGGATTTGCTCGAGACGGCTGTGGCCGGCCATCTGGATGCCAGCCTGCTCCACCTCGGCCATGCGGCCCTGGACGGAGTTCTGAGCGAGCTCGGCCTGGCCGAGAGCGTTGGAGTAACGGCGCTCGATCTTCTCGCGCACCTGGTCCAGATTCGGGGAGGAACCATCGGTGAGCGAGTTCATGGACTGCAGGGACTCGGCGACCTTCTCCTGCATCTTGGCCTGCTCGAGCTGGGACAGGAGCTTAGAACGCTCAGCGACCTGCTGCTGCAGCTTCATGGAGTTGCGCTCCACAGCCTGCTTGGCCTGCTCTGCCTGCTGGAGAGCCTGGTCGTGCAGGCTCTTGGTGTCCTCGACGCCCTGCTCAGCGGTGACCAGCTGGGCAGCGAAAGCCTCAGCGGCGTTCTCGTACTCGACGGCCTTGGAATTGTCGCCGTCGGCGCGGGACTTGTCAGCCAGCTTCAGAGCCTGCTTGGTGTTCGCCTGCAGCTTCTCCACATCAGCCAGACGACGGTTCAGCTGCATCTCCAGCTGACGCTGGTTGCCGATCACGGCCGCAGCCTGCTGAGACAGCTCCTGGTGCTGGCGCTGAGCCTCACCGATCGCCTGCTCGATCTGGATCTTCGGATCGGCATTCTCTTCGATCTTGTTGTCGAAGAGCGCCATGAGGTACTTCCAGGCTTTAACGAAAGGATTCGCCATGGTGTTTCAGTCTCGCCTTTCTACCGCGTGGTGTTTCACCACGTCACGTGATTAATCGCTAACGGTTCAATGGTAGCGGAGCACGACAGGTCGCGCGCGGGAGTTTTTCTAAACCTCGGCGGCTGCCGGCGGGGTATGAGCCAGCTCGTGCTCCATCGACTGCAGGGAGAGGTTCGCCGCCGCCTCGAGCAACAGTTCGGCCACGGTGGTGTCCAACGCGATGCACACGGAGGCTAAAAGCTCGGAGGAGACTTCCTTGCGGCCGCGTTCCAATTCGGAGATATAGCCCGGTGAGACGCGTGCCTCGTTCGCCAGCTCGCGCAGTGTCACGCCCTTGTCGGCGCGGAAGGCGCGAAGCGACATTCCCAATGCCTCGCGCAGCAGCGGTTCGCGTACCTTCGTCTGCGTCTTCTTCGCAGAATTCTCGCGCGCACCGTCCTCAGTTCGGGTCGTAACAGGTTGGTAATTGAGCGTCGTCGTAGTTGCCATCACGTCGTTCAACGATCGTCCTCTTGTTTTTGTTCCCGATCAGTTTCATGAAGTACTGCCACGATAGCCGCAGCGACGGCCAGTTCGCGGATCTCCTGCCGCTGCCCCACCAGTACTCGCACCGGTTCGCGGCTCCCCGGAACCAGCGCGAACTGCGTCGCTAGCGCTTCCTGAGAATTACCGGCGAGAATCTCCGCGGCCGGAAGTGAGACAGTGCGTGACGGTCCCGCGACCGCAATGTGGACCTCGCCGACCGGGTGCCCGTCCTGCGGATCGGGGCCAGCCACACCTGTTAAGGCCACACCCCACGTCGCGCCGCATTTCTCGCGCGCGCCACGGGCCATGTGCCGGGCAGTCGCCGCGGCCACAGGGCCATGCTTTTCCAGCACAGATTCAGGCACACCTGCCAGTGATGCCTTCAGGTCCGTGGCGTACGTGATCAGTCCCCCGCGCAGCACATTGGAAGCACCGGGAACGTTCGCCACGGTCGCGCTGGCCAGCCCCGCTGTCAGGGACTCACAAAAAGCGACGGTCTCGCCGCGTGACGCGAGGGTGCGGATGAGGTCGGGGGCAGCGGAGACGTCGATAAGCGTGTCCTGTGTCATGCGTCCTTCCTGTTCGCCTTGGCGCCGTCGACGAGGTACTGCACGCCCGTGACCACCGTGACCACGACGGCGATGAGCATGACCACGAGCGTCGGGATATCCATCCAGCCAGGCAGCGGACACAGATACATGGCCACGCCGATGGTTTGGAGCACTGTCTTGAGTTTGCCGCCCTTTGATGCGGGCACGACTTTGCCGTTTCGCAGCATGCCCATGCGCCAGAAGGTGATGCCCAGCTCGCGCGCGATGATCACGACGGTGATCCAGATCGGCAACGGGCCCGCGATATTGAGCGTGACCAGCGCCGTGATCATCAGCGCTTTATCCGCAATCGGGTCGGCGATCTTGCCAAAGTCCGTGACCAGGCCCCGCGAGCGCGCGATATCGCCGTCGAGTTTGTCGGTGATCATCAGCGCGACAAAGAGCCCGAACGCCCACCACCACCGCTCCGTGAGAACAAGCCACGCAAAAACGGGGATGAACAGAATGCGCAACGACGTCAAAATATTGGGCAGATTCCAGTTCGACTGTGTGGTCTGGCTCGGAGCATTCACGCCTTCAACCCTACATTCCATGCTCTCGCGCTAGACTTCGCGCCCATGACCTACTTCATCGCGACGTACACGTACGGCGAGAAAGCGCTCATCCACAACACGCGCCCGGCACACCGCGACTTCATAGCTTCGCTCAAAGACGAAGGAAAGATCGTCGCAGCCGGACCTTTTGGCGGTGACACGCAATCCGCGATCATCGTGCGTCTCACTGAGGGCGCAACGCAGGCCGACGTCGAAGCATTGCTTGACGACGACCCCTACCTCGCCGCCGGCGCCCTGACCGACCGGGACATCCGTGAATGGACCCCAGTCATCAATATTTGGGACTGACTTATTTCTTCCTGCCGCCGCGCGCGACGTCCAAGTGGTCGGTCTCGCGCGAACCGGTCGCGGTGTGATCACCCTTGCCCGAAGTCGCCGGGTCATCGATCCACTCGATGTGGTGACCGTGGTTGTCCACCTTGCGGCGGTTGCCGTGGTCATCGAAGTCGATGTGGTACTTCTGCTCCTCGCGGCTGGAACGGCCCGCCTTCACATCGGCGCGATCCTTCATGATCGAGGCCACCGCCGTCACCGCCAGCACGCCGACGATCACCGCCAGGGACAGCACGGTGCCGACCTCCGGAACGTTCATGCCCTCACCGCCGTTGATGAACGACAGGTTGTTCGCGTGCAGGGCATGCAGCAACAGCTTCACACCGATAAAGCCCAGCACCACCGCGAGGCCGTACGGCAGGTAGACGAGCTTATCCAGCAGGCCGTTGAGCAGGAAGTACAGCTGGCGCAGTCCCAGCAGTGCGAATGCGTTAGCCGTGAACACCAGGAATGCTTCCTGGGTGATGCCGTAGATCGCCGGAATGGAGTCAAAGGCGAACATCACGTCGATGAAGCCGATGGACAACAGCGCCACGAACAGCGGCGTGACCGCCTTCCTGCCTGCCACCGTCATGGAGAACAACCGGTCGCCGTGGTAGGACCTGGTCACCGGAATGACCTTGCGCAGCGTCTTGACCACGAACATGTCCTTCGGGTCCGGATCCTCCTGATCGGTCGCCTCGTCGTACACCAGCTTGATCGCGGTGTAGAGAAGGAAGGCGGCGAAGATGTAGAAGACGTCCGACCACGCCTCAATGATCACTGCGCCGAGCAGAATGAACAGCAAACGGCAGATCAGGGCGATGAGGATGCCGATGAGAAGCACCTTCTGTTGGTACGCGCGCGGGATCTTGAACGATCCCATGATCAGCGCGAACACGAACAGGTTGTCCACACTGAGCGACAGCTCCGTGATGTAGCCGGTGAAGAACTGCACGGCGTGCTCCGAGTCCCACATGACCCACACGAGGCCGCCGAAGACGCACGCCATCGTCATGTAGAACGCGGCCCAGCCACCCGATTCCTTCATCGTCGGCTCATGCGGGGTGCGCACGTGCGAGACGAAGTCGAAGATGAAAAAGCCCAAGATCACCGCCGAGGTGATCAACCAAATAGACACAGGCACATGCATGAATAGAACCTCCGGTTGGAACGAAAATTAACCGGAGGTCTCCCCCACCCTCTCACGTGATGGGCCACCCGGACCGGGAACCGCATAGGTTGGCCGTGTTGACGATCCGAGGCGCTTTCGGGGTACTCCCCTCCAACAGAGAGCAAGACTACTTGGTCGCCCCGGCGAGCACACAACCCGACCCTCAGAGCCGCGGCCTAAACGGAGAAGGGATCGTCGTCGGCATCGAGATTCAGCCGGAGCTCAATCGCATCGGCGATCTCGGCTACAAGATGATCGCCGCGACAGTCGGCGATGAACGCCGCGGCCATGTCGGTACCTGCGGCTACTCCCGAAGATGTCCACCGGTCGCGGTCATGCACCCACCGCGCCGACCGGCGCCACTCGACATTTTCGCCAAAGCTCGTGGCCCACTCGAAGGCTCTCTTATTGCTCGTCGCTGCATATCCCTCGAGCAGGCCGGCTGCAGCGAGAAGCGCGGATCCCGTGCACACTGACATCAAGATCTGCGATTGGTCGGCCAGCGCATTCAACTGGGCAAGGAAGTGGTCGTCTTCGACCAGCCGGCGCGTCCCCATGCCACCCGGCACGAACAGCACATCCCCGGTTGCCGAACTAAAGTCGCCGTCCACGCCGAGCCGGACGCCTTGAGAACTCGCGACGGAACCACCGTCCGCTGAAAGCATTTCCACGTCGAAGTCGTCAACTTTGGACAGCACTTCAACCGGGCCAGCCACATCGAGCAGCTCAACATTGTCGAAAAGGACGACAGAGAACCGAAGCCCATGAGTAGCACCCATCGGTTAGAACGCACCCCCGGTCGGGTTGTAGGTGGCCTTCACGGTCTGGGTGTCGTCATCTGCTGCATCCGAATCGCTGGATGCTTCTTCCGCCGCGGCTTGCTCCTCGAGCACTTCCTTCGGAGCTTCGGCGGGGTCGGCGCCCTTGATCATCCACTGGATGGTCTCGAGCTCCTCAGGCTTGACCAGGACCTCGCGGGCCTTGGAGCCTTCGGACGGACCGACAACGCCGCGGGATTCCATGAGGTCCATCAGGCGGCCGGCCTTGGCGAAGCCGATGCGGAGCTTGCGCTGAAGCATGGAGGTGGAGCCGAGCTGGGAGGTGACGACGAGCTCGACGGCCTCGAGGAGGTCGTCCATATCCTTGCCGATCTCCTCGTCGATCTCCTTCTTCTCCGGAGCCTTTTCCTCGGTGACGCCTTCGGTGTAGTGCGGCTCGCCTTGCTCCTTGACGGCATCGACGACAGCCTGGATCTCCTCATCCGAGACGAATGCGCCCTGGAGACGCTGCGGCTTACCGGCGCCCTGCGGAATGAACAGCGCGTCGCCCATACCGATGAGCTTCTCCGCACCGCCCTGGTCGAGGATGACGCGGGAGTCGGTGAGAGAGGATGTCGCAAAGGCGAGGCGGGACGGTACGTTCGTCTTAATCAGGCCGGTGACCACGTCCACGGATGGACGCTGAGTTGCCAGCACGAGGTGGATGCCCGCCGCACGCGCCTTCTGGGTGATGCGGACGATCGAGTCCTCGATTTCCTTCGGCGCGGTCATCATAAGGTCGGCGAGCTCGTCGACAACGCAGACGATCAGCGGGTACGGGCGCATTTCGCGCTCGGAGCCCAAAGGAGCGGTGTGCTCGCCGGAGCGGACCTTCTTGTTGAAGTCCTTGATATGGCGCACGCGCGCGGACTTCATGTCCATGTAGCGCTGCTCCATCTCCTCCACGAGCCACTGCAGCGCCGCGGCAGCCTTCTTCGGCTGGGTGATGATCGGTGTGATCAAGTGCGGGATGCCCTCGTACGGAGTCAGCTCCACCATCTTCGGGTCGACAAGAATCAGGCGGACTTCCTCCGGCGTCGCGCGCGTCAGCAGCGACACCAACATGGAGTTCACGAACGCGGACTTACCGGAACCGGTCGAACCAGCGACAAGCAGGTGCGGCATCTTCTGCACGGAGGCGGAGACGAAATCGCCCTCAATATTCTTGCCCAGGCCAATGAGCATCGGGTCCTGCTCACTGCGCACCTGCGGCGCATCGAGCACATCGCGCAGACGGACCATCTCGCGGTCGGCATTCGGCACCTCGATACCCACGGCAGATTTGCCCGGAATGGGAGTCAGCAGACGCACGTTATCGGTGGCCACAGCGTACGCGAGGTTGGACTGCAGGTTCGTGATCTTGGAAACCTTCACGCCTGGGCCAAGCTCGACCTCGTAGCGCGTCACTGTCGGGCCGCGCGAGAAACCGGTCACCGCCGCGTCGACCTTGAACTCGTCGAAGACGTCGGTGATCGCTTCGATCATCCGGTCGTTGGTTTCAGTACGGGTCTTCGGTGCGTTGCCCGGCAGCAACAAGCTTGTCGACGGCAGGTTGTAGTCGCTTGCCCCCTCCGGCTCCCGTACGGCCGGAGCATTGGCTACCTGCTGCTCCTTCTCGGAATTCGGCGTGGACGCCGGGATAGCCGAGGCATCGATGCCCGAACGAGCGACGATCTGCTTGCGCATTTCTTCGCGCGCTTGCGTCACTGCATCGCTTGCGCCGGCGGCACCAGCAGCGGCCGCCCCAGCAACAGCCCCGGCACCAGCAGCGGTCGCTGCACCGCCGACCTTCTGGATCGGTGCGGTATCAGACGGCTTCGACGCAGGTTTAGCCTTCGGTGCCGGCTTGCGGCGCGGTGCTTCAGCCGGAGCTGGTGCCAGAGCCTCAGCAGCAGAAGCCGCCGGAGAAGCCGGGATCTGCTCAGTGAACTGATCGTCAGAGTCGAACTCGCTGCTGAAGTCGTACACCTCGTCCTGCGCTGCCGAACGGGACATCGCACGGGTCTCGTTGGCTGCCGAAGGACGGGAGTTGGTCCGGCGGCGACGGGGAGCGGGCTCGGCGGGGGCGTCGAAAAGCGTTGGGTCGCCGGCTTCTTCGTCAGCGGGCTCGACTGGGTAGTTGTCCATCGGCGTGCGGCGCTTACGCGGCTGGCTGCGGCCTTGGGCACGCTCGCGCGGGCGGCGCTCACGCCCCTCGGCGATGTCGTCGAGATCGCCGTCGACGTGGCCGTACATGTCGTCGTCTTCGGCCTCATCTTCGTGCGGATCCGGAGTGTGTGCATTCGACGCGATGCTGCGAAGCACGTTCCGGATGTAGTCGAAGGATTCGCGCACGGTGATACCGGTGGCGAGAAGTGCCGCATAGACAATGACGAGACCGAGCAGCGGAACTGCGACAAATGGAGTGAATCCAGCACTGAGCGGTCCACCGATAATGGCGCCGATGGCGCCGCCGGCGATCTTCCTGTCAGCCCAGCTTTCCGGCGTACCGGCGAAGATATGGATCAGACCGAGCATGCAGACCGCAATGATCGTGAGACCTGCACCGCTGTGGGCACGTTCAGACGCGGTCCTGCCAAGCCCGAGCATGATAGCGACGGCGATGCCGACGAGGATCACGGGAAGAACAAGTGCACCAGCACCGATCACCCAGTGCACGGCATTTGCGATCGCGGCACCAACAGGACCTGCGATATCCAGCCAGACAGACGCACCGAGCACGGCTGCGAGGCCGATGAGGATCAGGCCGAGGGCATCGACGTGGCGACCGCGCCCCGGGACGTCGTCGTGTTCGTCATGAGCATCAAAGGAATCATCCATGTCCCCAGCCTCCTCGGGTGCGTCGTAGGAATCGTCGTACCCTTCCAGCTGCGCCGCACGCCTCCGGCGGCGGCGCGCAGGTGCGCCATCCATCTCGTCGTCGGCACGGCGCTTCTGTGAGCCTGTGGCCTTACGGCCGACAGCAGAAAACGCTCCCGTCACCTCCCGGGCAGCATTGCCCATTCCTCGCCCGACCGCACCGACAGCAGAGCCGACGCGCTCATCAGCGGAAGCGGCGGCGACCATGGTTCCGGATGCAGAATTGCGCGAGTACCCGCCTGTGGTGCGGGTATCACGGCTCTTCGGCCCGGTCTTGGGGCGACCTTTCTGGCGGCGCTGGGTACTGGTGACAGACATGGCCACCACTGTAATGCCCAGTTACACCTCAAGTCACATGCGCCACACCGGCGCGCTCAATTTTCATTGAGTCTAGATTCGACGCTTGACTTCCTGAACCGCCTGCTCGTCGCCGTCAATGCGAACCTCGACCGCATCGCGGCCGGTGACCCACAGCAGCAGTTCCCCGGGCTCACCAGAGACGCGGACGACTCTGTCACCCTGGTCCACCACACCCCGTTTGCCGCCGAGCGTGACTGGCGGGTGGTTCGGCGGGGTCAAGACGACTGGCACAGCGGAGCTTTTGAGCGCCATCAGCCCCATTAATTTCGTGGCCTTCATGAGCTCGTTTTCCACCGCGCGGGAAAACTCGCGGGGCGCAACCTCTCCCCCACCCCGGCGGACATCCTCGTGGTGAATGAAGTGCTCCGAGGTGTTCATCGCCTTGTCCAAGGGCTTCATGAACACCGGCGGTCCTGCTGCCCACTCATTGACCACTTGGTCGAATGGGCGCTGCTTCACTTTGGCTTCGGCGTCTTTTGTCGTCTTCGACAGCGCCGGCAGGAAATATCCGCCAGCCAAGTGCGGCTTGCGCTCGCGGAGGTAGAGGTGCGCGGCGAGATCAGCGGCCGTCCATCCGTCGCACAACGTCGGGGCATCTGGCCCCTTTTTGAGCATCAGCTGGGCCAGCTTTTCACGTTCTTTTTGCTGAAACGACATAGGCCCCAGCCTAGCGTGGCTGGGGCCTATGGTTCGGGGTTCGTCGTGAAGCGAATTACAGGGATTCGCGCGATGCCTCGACGTCCTCGTTGCTGAGCGGTGCTGTGTCGTCGGCGTTCATCGGAACGACCGTCGGCAGGATCACCGGCTCGCGCTTGTACTTCTGCTCGATGGTGCGGGACACGCGGCGACGGATCTGCTGCACCATGCGGTACGGATCGTTCTCGCCTTCCGCCGCCAGATCGAACATGGTGTTTTCCACCAGCTCGACCAGGTCCGGCAGGACACCGCGGTCGTCGTCGACGAGACCGGTGGTGGACACGACCGGGCGCTCGATGAGGCGGCTCGTGCGGTCATCGATCACACAGGTGATGGAGATGACGCCGCCGGCAGCGAGGTTCGTGCGGTCGGTCAGGACATCCGGGTCCACATCGCCCATCGTGGTGCCGTCCACGTACAGGTTGCCCACCTGATACTGGCCAGCGACCTTGAGCTTGCCGTCGACCATGTCCACGACGACGCCGTTCTGTGCCAGGACGGTGTTCTCCGGCTTCACGCCCGTCGCGATCGCCAGCTCCTTGTTGGCGCGCAGGTGGCGCCACTCACCGTGCACCGGCATTGCGTTGCGCGGGCGAGCCATGTTGTAGAGGAACAAAAGCTCGCCGGCGTAACCGTGGCCGGATGCGTGAACGTGAGCGTCATCGCTGGTGATCACGTTCGCACCGATCTGGGCGAGGTTGTTGATCACGGCGAAAACCGCTTCCTCGTTGCCCGGGATGAGCGAGGAGGACAGGATGATCGTGTCGCCGTCGCGCACGGTGATCTGACGGTGCTCGCGGCGGGACATGCGCGACAGAGCAGCCATCGGCTCGCCCTGCGTACCGGTCGTGATCAGCATGACGCGGTGCGGAGCCATCTTCGCGGCTTCCTCGATCGGGATGATCGTGCCCTTCGGAGCCTTGAGCAGATTCATCTTCTCGGCGATCTCCATGTTGCGGATCATGGAGCGGCCGTTGAAGGCGACCTTGCGGCCCGAAGCGACAGCCGCGTTGACCGCCATCTGGACACGCGACACGTTCGACGCGAAGGATGCCAAGACGACGCGCTGCTTCGCATCCTGCACGAGACGGATCAGGGTCTCCTCGATGCCGGCCTCAGAAGCAGAGATGCCCGGAATCGTGGCGTTGGTGGAATCGCAGAGGAACAGGTCGATGCCCTCGTCGCCGTAGCGTGCCAGCGCCGGGAGATCCGTCGGCTTGTTGTCGTACGGAGTCATGTCGACCTTGATGTCACCGGTCATGCAGACCGTGCCAGCGCCGGTCTTGATGACCACGCCGACGCAGTCCGGAATGGAGTGACCGACGTGGAAGAAGCGCAGGTTGAACGGGCCGACAGTCACCTCGGACTTCGGGTTGACCTCGTTCAGCTTCGGACGCTGGCGGTGCTCCTTGGTCTTCGCGGCAATGAGCGCGTTGGTGAATTTCGCCGAGTAGATCGGGATATCCGGACGCAGCTTGAGCAGCCACGGGATAGCGCCAATGTGGTCCTCGTGGCCGTGGGTGACCACGAGCGCATCGACCTTGTCCAGCTTGTTCTCGATCGGACCGAAGTCCGGCAGGATCAAATCCACGCCCGGCTCGTCGGAAGACGGGAAGAGCACACCGCAGTCCACGATGAGCAGACGCCCGTTGTACTCGAAGACCGTCATGTTGCGGCCGATCTCGGAAATACCGCCAAGGGCGTAAATACGCAGACCATTCTGCGGGGGCTTCTGCGGTGCGGGCAGACGCTTGGTCAGATCGGCGCCCTGCATACCCTTCACCGGGTTACGGCGGTTGTCGCCGCCACCGCGACCGCCGCGTCCACGACCACGACCGCGTCCACGACCACGGCCGTTGCCGCCGCCGTTATTGCCGCGTCCACCACGGTTGCCACCGTTGCCGCCGCCGCGGTTGTTGCCGTTGCCGTTTCCGTTTCCGTTGCCAGAACCGTTGTTGTCGCGGTTGACGCCGCCGTTGCCGTTGCCGGAACCGTTGTTGCCCCCGTTGTCGCCGGGTTGGGTATCCGCAGCCTGGAAGACCGGCTGCTGATCGCCGGCCTCCGGCGGGCCCGCCTTGCGGGTCACTTTACGGGAGCGATTGCGGGGTTCGTTCATACTTATAGGACTCCAGCCTTTTCCATGTCGCGGCGCAGAGCCTCCAACTGCGTGTCATCTACTCCGACAACAGGCAGGCGGGGATCTCCGACCTCGATGCCCTGCAGACGCAGGGCCGCTTTTGCAAATGTCACTCCACCGAGCGCTGCTTGCTGTCCAGCGAGCA
Organism: Corynebacterium sp. 20-84; assembly: GCF_053479455.1. Classification (NCBI taxonomy): domain Bacteria; kingdom Bacillati; phylum Actinomycetota; class Actinomycetes; order Mycobacteriales; family Corynebacteriaceae; genus Corynebacterium; species Corynebacterium sp. 20-84. The sequence continues at coordinate 62,209 of NZ_JBRBCB010000008.1, read as the reverse complement.
CGCTCATGGTGGTGGCGTTGATTTCCCGCGCGCGGGCGAGGTCGCCTTCCTCGAAGCTTGTCACCATTTCCCTCATCAGACCTGGGGCTGCGTGGCCGATCACGGAGATGACTCCGGTCGCGCCGACGGAGAACCACGGCAGGTTGAGAACGTCGTCGCCAGAGTACCAGGCAAGGTCCGTATCGTTGATAATCGCGGTCGCCTCAAGCATGTCGCCCTTGGCGTCCTTGACCGCCTTCACGGTCGGCAACTCGGCGAGAGCGCGGATCGTGGACCCGGCGATGGGAATACCGGAACGGCCCGGAATGTCGTACAGGCAGATTGGCAGTTCGGTCGCCTCAGCCACGGCCGTGAAGTGCTTGAGCAGTCCAGCCTGGGACGGCTTGGAGTAGTACGGCGTGACCACGAGAAGCGAGTCAGCGCCAGCATCGCGGGAAGCCTTGGCCAGCGCGATGGTGGAGCGTGTGTCGTTCGTGCCGGCACCAGCCATGATCTTGACGCGGTCGCCGAGCTCCTCACGGACGGCCTTGATCAGTGCGATCTTCTCGTCCGGGGATGTCGTCGGGGATTCGCCGGTGGTGCCACCGAGGATGAGAGAGTCGACACCGTTGTCGACAAGGTGGGCAGCCAACTTTCGCCCGGCCTCCAGGTCGAGTTCGCCGTTTCGATCGAACGGGGTGACCATTGCGACACCGACAGTGCCGAGTTCTTCTGCACCGGTTTGTGCTTTCGTTGAAATGCCCATGGTTATCTAGGGTACATTCTCTTCCCCGCCAATCTGTGTAGCCCTATCGGGCTTTTGCGGCGGGACAGAGTTCTTATCCGGCGTATGGGCTGGTGGCCATGACAGAGCCGTCGGCAAGCGTGCTGATGAGGAAGTCGTCGAAAAGCGCGGGTGCTTGTTTTTTGAGGATCTCCAAGCAGGCAACGGCGAGTTCGCGGATCTCGGTGTCGGCGTGCTCGCTGGCGCGCGCAGCGATGAATTCGCGCCATGCGCGGTAGTTGCCGGTGACCACGAAGCGTGTCTCGGTCGCGTTGGGCAGGATTGCGCGCGCGGCTTGGCGCGCTTTCTTCTTGCGCAGCAAAGCGTTCGGTTCGGCATCGAGGTTGTTCTCGAGCGCCTGGAGAAGCTCCTCGTAGATGAAGCGTTGCTCGTCGACTGCGGCGAGGAACATGCGTGCTAGGTCCTCATCTTCCGCGATCGCGTCGGGCATGACGACATCAGCTTCCCCCGCCGGCACGAAACGTTGGGAGAGCTGGGAGAACGACAGGTGGCGGTGACGCAACAGCTCATTGCCCGCCGCGCGCGACAGCCCGCGCACGTACAGCGTCGCGGTGGCGTGCTCAAGCAGCGCGTCGTGGCCCACCTCGAGGATGTGGCGCAGGTACGCCTCATTGCTCGCGGTGTGCGGGTTCGGCTTGTCGAAGGTCTCGTAGCAGGCGCGGCCCGCGAATTCGACGAGCGCTTCTGCATCGGTTGCGGCGGGGTCTTGGTCCCAATCGACGTCGGCGGGCGCCGCGAACGAGGTCGCCGCGACGAGTTGAACGTCCAGCTTTTTGCTCTGTGTCATCTACAGGCCCAGGTAGCTATCCAGCCCGACGGTGAGCCCCGGGTTGTCCGCGACCTGGCGAACACCGGTGAGCACGCCCGGCACGAAGGAATCGCGGCCATAAGAATCCTGGCGGATGGTCAGCGACTGGTCGGTGGTGCCGAAAATGATTTCCTCGTGCGCGACCATGCCCTGCATACGCACGGCATGCACCTTCACACCGTCGACGTCCGCACCGCGGGAGCCGTCGAGCGCCTGCTCGGTCGCGTCCGGCATCGCGGACATATTCGCTTCTCGACGAGCCTCCGCGATCCCCTGCGCCGTCTTCACCGCCGTGCCGGACGGTGCATCGAGCTTATTCGGGTGGTGGTACTCGACGACCTCAGCCGACTCAAAGAACGGCGCGGCCTGACGGGCGAATGCCATCGCCAGCACAGCGGAGATGGCGAAATTCGGGGCGATCAGAACGCCCACACCTTCGTTGGCAGCGCACCAGTCGCGCACCTGCTGGTAGCGCGCGTCATCAAAGCCAGTGGTGCCCACCACCGCGTGAATGCCGTGGCTAATGCAGAATTCCAGGTTGTCCATGACCACGCCCGGGGTGGTGAAGTCGACGACGACCTCTGCCCCGTTGTCCACGAGCATGTCAAGCGAGTCGCCGGCGTCGATCTCAGCGACAAGCTCCACGCCGTCGGCCGCGTTAACGCCTGCAACGACCGCGGAGCCCACGCGGCCCTTCGCGCCCAGCACTCCGACCTTGATAGACATGATCCGCCTTCCTACCGGTATGAGCACCGGCACATTTCTTTAGTCGTTCGCTTTCTGCCTAACTACCATAGCGCCGCCGTGTGACCACGCCGCCGAAACCTCGCTGCGGACCTCACTTCCACGCTCAAGCGGCCTGTCAGTAGTCGCCTCGCGACATTCCCCCAGCTAGAATGAAACATATGAACCTCAAGTCACTCCAGTTAACGGCAGTCATCGTCGCATCGGGACTCGCGCTGGCCGGGTGCGCAGGCGACAACGTCGCTGAGCCCGCCCTGACCGAGCAGACGCCCGAGTCGACGACCGAAGCCCAGGAGCAGACGGAATCCACCACGTCGGACGCCTCCGAGGCCGACAGCCAGACCCGTCAGGCCGCGATGGATCCCGCTGCCGCCGCCGACGGGTTCAGCACAGAGCCGACCGAAAGATTTGGCGACGGCTACGGCGAGCTGCGCACCACCGATATCCGCGTCGGTTCCCACGACGGTTTCGACCGGCTCGTCATCGAATTCGAGGGCACCGGGGAACCGCGCTACCACATCGGTTACAACAACGACCCCCGCCAGGACGGCTCCGGCTTTCCCATCGACGTGCCCGGCGCCGCGAAGCTGGAGATGATTGTCCACGGAACCGCCCCGGATATGTCACCGGACGCAATGTACAAGCCGAACACCAACCTGGGCCTGACCAGCGGCAATATCGTCGATGTATACAACGGCGGTGCCTTCGAGGCGACCTCCCAGTACGTCGTGGGTCTGAAAAGCGAGCGCCCCTACAAGGTCGAAATCCTGCACGAGCCGACGCGCCTTGTCGTCGACTTCCAGAACTAAGACCGGAGCGCTACGCCTGATGCGATTCCGAGAGGATGACCAAGGTGACCGTCGCATTTTCTCGCGCCACCAGCTCGTGAACGATTCCCGCGCCGAGGTGAACCGCACATCCCGGCTCCACGATCTGAGTTTCTCCCTCGGCTGAAAACTCCACCCGACCAGTTTGGCCAATAACCAAGATTGGCCAGGCTGCTTTGTGGTCCGGCATGACATCGCCTGCCGCAAAAGACAGACGCACGACAGTAGCCCCCTCGTGCCGGCCCAACACTTTCAATTGGGGCCGGTCATGCTGCTGGTTATCTGCCGTTTTAGATGCCTGTAAACCTTCGATGATCTGCACTGGTCACACCTTTTCAGCTGGACTTCTAAAATGGGTCACGTACTTTTCAGCACGTAGGTTCAGCCTATAGCCCAACGATCGGTTTCTTTCATGACTTCTCCGCGCACTGCCTCAACTCGACGCAGCAATATAGCAGCGTGGGCCGTCGTGGCTCTGCTGGTGATCGCCTCGGTGGCAGGAGCTCTCGTGTCGCACGCACGCGCCGGCGACGCGCGGGATCTATCCGGCCCGGTGATCCAGGAAGTGACCATCGAAGGAATGCGCTTTTCTCCCGCGCGTGTAGAGGTAGACGCCTCGACCCCGGTCGTGCTCAAGATCACGAACAATGACGACCGCAACCACGACCTGAAGATCGGTTCGCACTATTCAGGCATCATTGCGCCGGGTACAACAGTCGTGCGCGATTTCGGCACATATTCCACCAACACTCAGGGCTGGTGCACCATGGCCTCGCACAAATCCCGGGGCATGGTCTACGACGTCGTGATGGCGGACTAGCTTCCCTGTTTCCGCGCGGCGGCATTCGCCATGATCACCGCGCGCTGGGCACGCACACCGCGCACCATCAGCGGAATGAACGCGACAAGGCACGCGCACGCAACGATGCTGCACACGATGCGCGCGATCGACGACGGCGCGAAGAGCCAGCCGAGCAGCGTGGCGTTGAACACGACCACGCGCACAACGCCTGCACGGTTCAGCTCCGCCAGGCCCGCCCGCGTCGCAGCAGGGCCACCACCGATCGTCGTGGGCATGAGGTAGCTCATCGTTCCAATGAGAAGCTGCGCGGCGAACCCGGCGAGAAGCGGAAGGGTGGGAGGAGAAAGGGCGTCGAGGTAGCCGTCGATAGGCAATGCGGACGTCCCGAAAGCGACGAGCGATGCCACGAGCCATGCGATGGCGAGCAGCGCGGACAAGCTCGGGTACGTGACGTGTTCGCGCCAGGAGGTGGACAGCACTCCCGCGAACCATGTTTGCAGCGCCCACGCCCACGCCGCGGCGTACACGAGCACGCCGATTCCCAAAAGGAGACCACTGTTCGACAGCGCCCCGGCGATGGCAGCGAAAAGACCCGCGCCCATCACGCCGAATACGGCGCGCGGGTGCGTGAGCATCGCTTTCATCCGCCACATCGCGGGCAGCAGCACGACAAGCGATGCCATCGCCGCGAAGCCGACGAAACCGCCGATATTCGCAAGCAGGTGAGCCAGCAAAACACGCTGCTGCCAGCCGCCGCGCAAATCCAGCGTAAGAGCGGCGCCTAAACACCCGCCGAGAACAAGGCACGCGCCAGAAGCCACGTACCCCCACACGACAGGGCGGAAACGCTTCGCAGGATCCGCCGAAGCAATTTGCTTAGCGACGCCTACCGCATGCCACCCCACTGCCCCCACGACGAGTGCTGCGCCAAACCAGAGAATGATCCAGTGCCAGTCGGCGCCGCTGAACAGGTGGCCGAGCAACACAGCCACGACTCCGGCGTTGAGGACACGGGACCGCAGCAATTGGGCCGGCCGCGCTGAATCCGGCAGCTTCTGCTGGAGGAAACGTTCGGTGAGGTTCTGCGACCACACCACGATGGAATTCGTCAGAACGCCCAGAGTGAAGATGTGGATCAGTAGAACGCGCGGCTCAGGCACCGTGGTGTGCACAAGGCCGACGAGAACGAACACACCCATCCACACCGACACAGGACGCGACACCTTGCGGTGCCACACCCGCGGGTCCCAACGGGACGACGGCGACGGCGAGGTGGGTGCTGTCGTCGAGAAGCTTTGTTTACTCGTCGTCCTCATCCTCGTTGACCGGGACGAGCGAGATCTTGCCGCGGTTGTCGATGTCGGCGATCTCCACCTCGACCTTGTCGCCGACGTTGACCACGTCCTCCACATTCTCGATGCGCTTGTTGCCGCCGAGCTTGGAGATGTGGATCAGGCCGTCGCGGCCCGGGGTGAGCGACACGAATGCGCCGAAAGCGACCGTCTTGACCACGGTGCCGAGGTAGCGCTCGCCCACCTTCGGCTGCTGCGGGTTGGCGATCGAATTGATCTTCTCGATCGCGGCATCGGCTGCCTCGCCGGTGGCGGCGGCGACGTAGATCGTGCCGTCGTCTTCGATGGAGATGTCTGCGCCGGTGTCCTCGGTGATCTGGTTGATGGTCTTGCCCTTCGGGCCGATGACCTCGCCGATCTTGGACACCGGGACGCTCACTGTGGTGATCTTTGGGGCGAGCGGGCTCATGTCGTCCGGCCCCTCGATGATCTCAGCCATGGTGTCCAGGATCGCCTCGCGGGCGTCCTTGGCCTGGTTCAGCGCGTTCGCCAGGACATCGGACGGGATGCCGTCGAGCTTGGTGTCCAGCTGCAGAGCAGTGATGAACTCGGACGTGCCCGCGACCTTGAAGTCCATGTCGCCGAATGCGTCCTCAGCGCCGAGGATATCGGTGAGCGCGACGTACTTGGTCTCGCCGTCGATCTCGCCGGAGACCAGACCCATCGCGATGCCGGCGACCGGAGCCGCCAGCGGGACGCCGGCGTTGTACAGCGACAGCGTCGACGCGCAGACCGAGCCCATAGAGGTCGAACCGTTGGAACCGAGTGCCTCGGAGACCTGACGGATCGTGTACGGGAAGTCCTCCTTGGACGGGATCACCGGCACGAGGGCGCGCTCGGCGAGCGCACCGTGGCCGATCTCGCGTCGCTTCGGCGAACCGACGCGGCCAGTCTCGCCCGTGGAGTACGGCGGGAAGTTGTAGTGGTGGATGTAGTGCTTGGAGGTCTCCGGGTGGAGGGAATCCAGCTGCTGCTCCATCTTCAGCATGTCCAGGGTGGTCACACCCAGGATCTGGGTCTCGCCGCGCTCGAACAGAGCGGAGCCGTGAGCGCGGGGAACTAGTTCGACTTCAACGCCGAGGTCACGGATGTCGGTGACCCCGCGACCGTCGATACGGAAGCCCTCGGTGAGGATCTTGTTGCGCACGATCTGCTTCATCACCGCGTTATAAGCGGCGCGGATCTGCTTGGAGGCGTCCTCGTCGTCCTCGACCGGCAGGGAGTCCAGCAGATCAGACTCGATCTCCTCCATGTATTCGTTGGTCGCGTCGTCGCGCTCAGCCTTGCCCTTGATCGTGAGAAGCTTCGACAACTTCTTGGAAGCCTTCTTCTCCACGGCGTCGAAGATCTCGTCGCTATACGACGGGAAGAGCTGAAACTCCTGGGTCTCCTTCGCGGTGCGCTCGGCCAGACCACGCTGAGCCTCGCACAGCGTCTTGATGAACGGCTTGGCCGCCTCGAGGCCTTCCGCAACGGTGGACTCAGTCGGGGCCGGGGCGCCCTCCTCGATGAGCGAGACCACGTTGGCGCCGGCACCTGCCTCGACCATCATGATCGCGACATCTTCGACCTTCTTGCGGCCCTTCTTCTTTTCCACGATGCGACCGGCGACGACCATCTCGAAGACGGCCTGCTCGTGCTGCTCGTGGTTCGGGAAAGCGACCCACTGGCCGCCCGGGTGGTCCTCGTCAGCGATGAGCGCCATGCGCACGCCGCCGACAGCACCGGAGACCGGAAGGCCCGACAGCTGCGTTGCGGCAGAAGCACCGTTGATGGCCACAACGTCGTAGTACTCCTCCGGGTCCCAGCTCATCACGGTGATGACGACCTGGACCTCGTTGCGCAGGCCCTTGACAAAGGTCGGGCGCAGCGGACGGTCGATCAGGCGGCAGGCCAGAATCGCCTCGGTGGACGGACGGCCCTCACGGCGGAAGAAGGAGCCTGGGATCTTGCCGGCGGCGTACATGCGCTCTTCCACGTCGACGGTGAGCGGGAAGAAGTCGAAGCCCTCGCGCGGCTGGTTCGACGCGGTGGTGGTGGCCAGCAGCATCGTCTCGTCGTCGAGGTAGGTGGTCACCGAGCCGCCTGCCTGGCGTGCGAGCTGGCCGGTCTCGAACCGGACCGTGCGCTCACCGAAATCGCCGTTGTCCAGCACGGCTACTGCGTCGGTAATGCCGTATTCCTCGTCAACGTTGAATTCGACGGAATTGTCCGGGGTGTGCATCTGGTGCTTGCTCAAAAGATCCCTTTCTGGGGTTCTCGTCTCATGTGGCGATCATCGGTGCCGCCGTTGAAGGTATTTAGGTACAACAACCAGGCATGCTACCAGCAGGCATAGAGAAATGCCCAGTTCATCCGTGGGCGGGACGAACTGGGCATTTCCCGGCTACGCGGCGAGACCGACGGACTCGAGTTCCTGCATCACGCTGTCAAGCTCACCGGCACTCGGGGCGTAGCGCATCACGTCGGTGAATGCTTCCATCGCCGCCGCCGCAGTCGCGGGAGTCTGCCCCGAGTCGATCAGGTGGGCGACGACGTCTGGAGCGCCGATGCCGCCACCTGTGAGAACGCGGCTGTCAGCCGGTGCCAGTACTCCGAGCGCAGTGGCGTCGACGGGATGCTTGAACATGTTGGTGAACTTCATGGGGCTCCTTTCGTGCGAATCGTTCGTCCGCAATCAATGAGGAGCAAGTTTACCTTGCGTTCACCTTTAGTTCATAATCGTGTTGTTTTCGGAGCCGCGCAGACGGTCTACACACCCTTGCCGCCGGTGCCGAAGAGATCGATACCGAAAGTGCTAGAGATGCGCCCCTGGGCGATCCACAGAATGCCCACGACGAGGGCGACGATGATGATGCCGAAGAAGATCCAGGCCACGACCTTGTTCGGCGAGCTGCCGTCCGAGGAGTCCTTGTGGGGCACCGCGAAGCGCACGCCGAGCGCGAAGAGGATCGGCAGACCGGCTCCGAGAATCAGGCCACCGAGCGTGACCTGGAAGAGGGATTGAAGCAGTTCCATGTCGTTTTCCTTTGACGTCTCTCGTTACTCGTTACTCGTTAACAGTGGCAGGCACCTAGCGGCGCGGTGTGTTTCCGTCAGAGCCGGAGATGGACGATCCGCCCGTCTCCCCCGGAAGGTTTCTGCGGGCCGCCGAGCCACCGCGGCTGGTGTCCACGAAGTCCGCGGGTTCGCCGGAGTCGCGGCGGGGCGCTGGTGCGCCGGCGCCGACCTTCTCGTGGTTAGCTGCCTTAGCATCGGCTTCGGTGTCAGGCGTGCCGTCGCCGTCCCAGTCGTCGTTGACGTTGTCGGAGTGGATCGGGTTCTGGTGAGCGCGGTGCAGCATGTACAGGACGAGGGCCGCGAGGACAACGATGGAGAAGATTGCGCCCCCGAGCGGGCCCGTGGCGTTGGAGAGCTGCTTGGAGATCCAGAAGAGCACGCCCGCCACGAATGCGGCGATCGGCAATGTGGTGATCCAGGCGATCGCCATACGTCCTGCGACGTTCCAGCGGACCTCGGCGCCCTTCTTGCCGATGCCGGTGCCCAGGATCGAGCCAGTTGCGACGTGGGTGGTCGACAGCGCCATGCCCAGGTGGGAAGACGACAGGATGATCACGGCGGACGCGGTCTCCGCGGCCATGCCCTGCGGCGAAGAGATTTCCACGAGCCCCTTGCCCAGGGTGCGGATCACGCGCCAGCCGCCCGAGTAGGTTCCCAATGCAATCGCGGTAGCGCAGGCGAAGGTCACCCACAGCGGCATATCTGCGGAGTCCTCGAGGTGGCCGGTGGCAACCAGCGCCAGGAAGATCACGCCCATCGTCTTCTGGGCGTCCGAGGTGCCGTGGGCGAGAGCCACCAGCGATGCGGAGCCGATCTGCCCCCAACGGAAGTAGTTGTCGCGCTCCTTCTCGCGCAGCTGGGAGGTGAAAAAGTACACACCTGCCGTGCCGCACGCGGCGACGAGAGCCGCCACGACTGGGGCAGCGAGCGCGGGAACGATGATCTTGTCCAGCACGCCGTTCCACAGAACGCCGCCGAAGCCCATCGCGCCGATCGCGGCGCCGATCAGGCCGCCGAACAGCGAGTGCGAGGACGAGGACGGAATGCCGAACAACCAGGTGAACAAATTCCAGAGAATGCCACCGATCAATCCGCACAGCACAATCAACAGCAATGTGTCGGCTTGGGCATTGTCGGTCAAATCGAATTCATCGAGTTTGACGATGCCCTTGGCCACCGTCTTCGCCACCTCCACGGAGATGAACGCGCCCACGAAGTTCAGGCAGCCAGCGAGGATCACAGCCGTCTTGGGCTTCAGGGCGCCGGTGGCGATCGATGTCGCCATGGCGTTCGCGGTGTCGTGGAAACCGTTGGTGAAATCGAATGCTAGGGCGGTAACAATGATGATCAGCAGCAGGATCAGCTCGGTTGTCATACACGTGAGTATCCTCCTCCGCCCACCGCCACGCTAACCCAAATGCGGGCCGCGAAGCGCTTTCCCCGGACAAACTCTCCCCCTGGCATGCGCACATGAACAACACGTGACGCACATGGTTCACCGAGATTTAAGCCAGCGGGCACGAAAAAACGGCCACCGGAGAAAACCGGTGGCCGTCGAAAAGCGCCGTTGTTTATCGACGCAGACCCAGGCGGGCGATGAGCTCACGGTAACGCTCAACGTTGTTCTCGCGCAGGTACTTCAACAGACCGCGGCGACGGCCGACGAGCAGCAGCAGGCCACGACGGGAGTGGTGGTCGTGCTTGTGGCCCTTGAGGTGCTCGGTCAGGTTGTTGATGCGCTCGGTGAGCAGGGCAACCTGTGCCTCCGGGGAGCCGGTGTCGGTCTCGTGCAGGCCGTACTCCTTGAGGAGTTCAGCCTTCTTCTCAGTGGTCAAAGCCATTGTTGAATCTCCTTGGTTATTTCAGTTCGCATTCTGCGGATCTTCCCTCACAGGGAAGCGGTGTCGGCGACTGCTGCGAACCACAGTCATGCCGCGCTGCACTGAGCACAGCGCGGTGCCGTTACCGAGACAGTCATGCTAGCGCACGCTCACGCTCGACCGTTAATCGCGCTTATTTCGCTGCCGCAGCGAGATCCGTCAAGCGCCGCATGAACTCAGCGAGGAAGCGTTGCTTATCGACGCCGACCGCCACCTTCGCCGTCTTCTCCTCATCGTTGAGCCGCGTCTCATCGCCGATGGTGCGCCCACGCGTCTCCCCTTCGGTGTCGACCTTGAGGTTGATCGCAATGGTCTCCACGAGGCTCGGGTCGATGGCGACGCCGACTGCCAACGGGTCGTGCAGGCCGCAGCCACCCAAGTGCGGCGCTGTCGTCTTATAAGCGTCGATGTAGTAGTTCGTGGCTGCCGCGAGGAAATCTCCGCCCGGGGTGCCCAGTGCTTCCCACTTCGCTGTCTCCTCGACGGTGAGCAGCGTCTGCAGCGTGACATCGAGGCCGATCATGGTGATGTCTTTCAGGCGACGGAAGATCGCGTCGGTGGCCTCCGGGTCCTGGTTGACATTGGCTTCGGCCCACGGCGAGACATTGCCCGGAACTGTCAGAGCGCCGCCCATCATGACGATGTGGGCCTTCTCGGCGAACGTCTCGCTCACCTTCGCTGCCGCTGCGATTGTGGTGGACGGGCCGGTAGGCACGATGACGAGCTCATCGCCGTACTGCTCGACGGATTCAACGAGGAAGTCGACTGCCGACTTCGTCTCCACCGCGCGCTGAGGTTCCGGCAGCTGCGCTTCACCGACGCCGTTCTTGCCGTGAATGAACTCGGAGATCTCCAGTACCTCAAAGGAGTCTTTCGCGCTGGCGTGCCCGGGTCCGGCGTACACCGGAATATCGGTGCGGCCAAACAGTTCGAGAATGGCCAAGGTGTTGCGCACACCCGTTTCCACGAGCACGTTGCCGTAGGTACCGGTGACGCCGATCAGATCGACTTCCTCGGAGCCGAGGGCATAAGCGAGAGCGAGGGCATCATCGATGCCGGTGTCCAGATCCAGAATCATTTTGCGGGTCATGGCACACCACATTAGCCCGTGACACGCGACGGGCTAGGAATAGCTGAGGACGGCTAGGACAGGATCTCGCGGACGCGCGCGACATCGCGCGCCATGTGCTCCAACAGCTCATCGACGGAATCGAATTTGACCATGTCGCGCACTTTCGCGATGAATTCCACACGGGCGGTACGACCATACAAATCCGCATCGCGGTCAAGCACGAAGGACTCGATGGAGCGCCGGTGGTCGCCGAAGGTCGGATTGGTTCCCACCGAGATCGCTGCGCGGTAGCGGATCCCGGGTTCCATGTCGCCGTCGATGGGGCGTCCGTCTGGAAGAACCGTGAACCAGCCGGCGTAGACCCCGTCGGCGGGCACAGCCTCGGTATCGGCGGCGTACTGGTTCGCGGTCGGGTAGCCGAGCTCGCGCCCGCCGCGTCCGGCACCGCGCTCCACCTCAGCGGTCACGGAGAATTCGCGGCCGAGGAATTCAGATGCCTGGGCGACATCGCCGCCGCGCAGAGCATCGCGGATGGCGGTGGAACAGATGCGCTCGGTGCCGTCGAAAAGCAACGACACGACATCGACGTCGACGCCGTATTTCTCGCCGAGGGCGAGCATCGTCTGCGCGGTGCCGGACGCCCCTGCCCCGAAGGTGAAATTCTCCCCGACCACGACGCGCGAGGCGTGCAGGGTGTCCACGATAACGGAGCGGAAATAATCCTCAGGGCTCTCCCCTGCCAGCTCCTTGGTGAAGTCAATGACCAACAGGTGGTCGACACCGAGCTCCTCGATCAGGCGGGCGCGCTCGGCCAGTGGCAGCAGCGTGTCCGGGGTGTGCTCCGGCGCGAAGATCTTCACCGGGTGCGGGTCGAAGGTCATCACCACGCACTCCACGCCCGCCTCGTGGGCGAGGTTCACAGCGCGCCGGATGAGTTTCTGGTGGCCGCGGTGCACCCCGTCGAAGACACCGATGGTGACCACGGGGTCGCGCATATCGGCGGGAACACGGCCGAGCCCAGACAAAATATCCACGCCGGAAAGCGTAGTGCATAGTGTTGTGACTATGAACGTGGGCCAAACTGCAGATCCGCTATCCACCTCGGGCGTGGTCGTCGTCGATAAGCCAGCTGGCGTGACCAGCCATGATGTCGTGGCGAAGCTGCGTCGCTTTTTCGGCACCCGCAAGGTCGGGCACGCCGGCACGCTCGACCCGATGGCTACGGGCGTGCTCGTCGCCGGCATCGAGCGCGGGACGAAGCTGCTCGCGCACCTCGTCGCCGACGAGAAAATCTACTCCGCGACGATCCGCCTCGGCGCGTCGACGAGCACTGACGACGCCGAGGGCGACATCCTCACCGAGACGGACGCTTCGCACATCACCGACGACCAGATCATGGCGCAGGTCGCCGCGTTGACCGGCGAGATCATGCAGGTCCCGTCGAAGGTCTCCGCGATCAAGATCGACGGCAAACGCGCCCACGAGCTCGTCCGCGAGGGCAAAGAGGTCGAGATTCCGCCGCGGCCCGTCACGATCTTCAGCTTCGACGTTTCCGCGATCCGCCGCGAGGGCACCTTCGTCGACATCGATGCGCGTGTCCACTGCTCCTCGGGCACATATATCCGCTCGCTCGCGCGCGATATGGGCGAGGCGCTCGGGGTGGGTGGGCACCTGACGGCGTTGCGTCGAGAAGTCTCCGGCCCCTTCACGCTCGAGCACGCGCGCACGCTCGACGAGCTCGAGGACAACGCCGCGCTCTCGCTCACCCTCGACGAGGCGCTCACGACCGCGTGGCCCGTACTCGAGGTCACCGCCGACGAATACGCCGCGCTCGCGATGGGCAAATGGCTCGAGCCGCGCGGATTGGCCGGTGTCCACGCAGCCGTCGGTCCGGACGGACGCGCTGTCGCGCTCGTCAAAGAAAAAGGCAAGCGCTTATCGACGATCTTTGTCGCCCGACCCTCGACCCTCTAGCCCGCCGTCGACTGTGCCAGGACGAATGCCGCCGCGCAGACGTAACCACTGCGCACCATCCACCGTCCCTCGATGAACGGCACTGGGGTGGGCCGCACAAGCAGGTAGGAAATGAAGGTGCCATCAGGTCGGATGTCGATCTCCGCGTCTTCGAAGCCGAGCCACCGCAGCGTCATCGGGAACCACGTCTTGTAAGTCGCCTCCTTGGCGCAGAACAGCAGGCGATCCGCCCAGTCGTTGCCCGCGGCCTTCTGCACATCGACCCAATGGCGTTCCGGCGACCGCGCGATCTGGTCGAGCACGCCCTCTGGCAATGGCTCAGCCGGTTCCGCGTCGATTCCCACCGAACGTAGCGCGTCCGTCGGCGCGGCGACGGCAATGCGGAGTCCGTCCGTGTGAGTCAAAGAACCCGTGTAGCCCTCCGGCCACAGGGGCATGCCCTTCTCCCCTTTCAGGATGGCGCTCGCGGAATCCATGCCGAGCTCCCGCAGCGCCTGGTGCGCACACCAACGGGCATCGCCGAATTCGCCCTTGCGGTCATCCACCGCCCGGCTCACCACCACGCGTTCAGCCGGGTGCAGCTCGTTGTAATTCGTCAGGTCACCATTGGAATCCGTGCGCATGAACACCACGCGCGCGGGAGCAGGAAAGAGCTTTTCGACGATCACCGCTCCACCTCCATCACCGGATACGGCCACGCCGACGGATTTTTCCTGCGCCTCCACTCGTCGGGGTACCCCAGTGAGACTTCGACGTGGTCTACACCGTCGATTGTCTGCACGCCCGGCATGTGCAGGTGCCCGTAGATGACGGCCTGAGCGTTGTACCGCGTCGCCCACCCCCTGGTGTGCCGGGTGCCGCACCACAGGGCAGCTTCGCGCCACCACATCTTGTCGGTCGGTTCCTGCACGAGGGGCCAGTGATTGATGAGGATCGTCGGGCCGTCGATACGCGAGAGCCGCCGCGTCGAATACGCCAGGCGGTCCCAGCACCAAGCGCGGATATCCGTGAACGGCGCGATGGCCACCTCGTCGGTGAACACGACCTCGTTCTTCTTCGCCGCGGCGAGCGCCTCCTCAACCGTCGTGGTGGGCGGACGGAACGAATAGTCGTAGAGCGTGAAAAGCGGCACGATGGTCACCCCGCCGAAGACCGGGTACGGATCCTCCGGCGTGATCACACCGAGGCCGCGCAGCCGGTTGACCAGGTCGGTGTATTTCTCACGGCCTTTGTAGCGGTCCGTGCCGCGGGCGAAGAGTTCGTGGTTTCCCGGCACCCAGATCACCGTGTCGAAGCGCTGCACCAGCTTCGCCATGACCTGGACGACCAACTCCGTGCGCTCGGCGACATCGCCGGCGACGATCAGCCAGTCGGACGGGTCCGCCGGAACGATGTCATCGACGCGCGGACGGTTGGCCTTCACGGCGGCGTGAAGGTCCGAAACGGCCCACAGTGTCGTAGTCATGTCTTCCTTTTTAGTCTTCCGGCGTATCGATTTTCGCCCACCGCATGGAGTAGAAACGCCACACATCGCCCACCAGGCGCAGCACCACCATCGCGGTCAGGCCACACCAGATACCGGCCAACCCGGTCTCCGCCCAGTACGCGATGGCGATGCCCGGCAGGAAGCCGAGCAGCACCGAACCGAGGGTGAGGGTGCGCAAGAACGCCGCATCCCCCGCGCCCAGCAACACGCCGTCGAGCGCGAACAGGACACCGCCTGCAGCGATCATCGCGATGAGCAGCCACCACGGCACCGCCATCGCGCCCAGAACCGCCTCATCGGTGGTGAACAGCCCGCGGATGAACGGTCCGCCGATCGCGAAGACACCCGCCAATGTGAGTGCGAACCATAGCGACAGGCGGGTGGCTTTCTCGCCGACGGCGCGGGCATCGTCGATACGCCCCGTGCCCAACGCCGAGCCGGTGAGCGTCTGCGCCGCAATCGCCAGCGAGTCGAGCACGAGCGTCAGGAAATTCCACAGTTGCAGCATCACCTGGTGCGCCGCCAGCGCGGCGACACTCACCCGGCCTGCCACCGCCGCCGCGGACACGAAAGCGACCTGGAACGACAACGACCGCAGAATCAGATCCCGGCCGAGCACCAGCTGCCGGGCGATGACTTTTCCGTCCGGCTTCCACGACCCCTTGTGAACGTGAATCAGCGCTCCCAAAAACCCCGCCGCGGTCAGCCCCATGCCGATGACATTGGCCACCGCTGAACCGACCAGACCGAAGCGAGCCACCAAAAATGGCAGTGCCGCCGCCCCGGGTATCAGGCCGCACAGCGTCAGGTAGAACGGCAGTTTGGTGTTCTGGATCCCACGCAACCACCCGTTGCCAGCCATGATGATCAGCGTCAGGGGAATCGCCAGCGCTGCCACGCGCATCCAACGCACCGCCATGTCGGCAGTGGCTGGATCGTTGGTGAGAAACAGCGCGATCGGGTGCGCAAATATCCATACCAAGGAAGCGAGCAGCAATCCGACGCCGAGCGCCACCCACGTGGCCTGGACGCCCTCCGCAATGGCCCGCTGCGTCTTCCCGGCCCCGTAGAACCGGGCCGATCGGGCAGTCGTGCCATAAGACAGGAACGTCAACTGAGTCGTCACCGTCGACTGCACCGTGGCACCCGCCGCCAACGCAGCCAGTTCGCCGGCGCCCAACCGGCCGATCACCGCGGTGTCCAACAGCAGGTACAGCGGATTCGCAGCGAGCACACCGAGCGCCGGCAACGCGAGCGCCAGAACGCGGCGCAGCGTCACCGTGGTGTCGATAGGTGTCTGGGAAGTCGTGTCGGTGTCCGTCACAGCGCCGAGGCCATCTCCTCGACGGTGCGGCGCAGCGCTTCAATCCCGTCGTCGACCGGCCCCGCCACGGAATACCCGGCTGCCGGAACGTGTCCGCCGCCTCCGTGCGCAGCCGCGACTTCCGCGACATTCACCACCGTCGAGCGCAGCGACACCGACCAGTAACCGGGGTGGATTTCCTTGAACACCACACCGATATCGCTGCCTGTCAAAGCGCGCGAATACTCGATGATGGACTCCACAGCGGTCTGGTGCATGCCGGAGAGATGAGCATCGTCGATACGCAGCACGGACATCGTGAGCGATCCCGCGGCGAGCGTTGTCATTCCCGCCATGACTTCGCCCATCAGCTTCAAATCGTCCGCCGACACGGCATCCATCAAGTCCAGGGCGGCTGAACGCGGCTCCACGCCGTGGTCGAGCAGCTCCTCCGCGAGACGGTGCATGCGCGGGGTACCCCACCGGAAACTGCCTGTATCCGTGACCAGACCCGCATACAGGCAGTACGCGATGTCCGGGGTGAGCTCCACACCCAGGTAGTGCATGAGTTCGCGGATGATCACCGTCGTCGACTCCGACGGAAGAATCAGGTTCATCCCGCCGAAGCCAGGATTGGACGCGTGATGGTCGATCACGATCACACGCGACGGATCCGCCTCCAACGCCGGGCGCAGACGCCCAGTGCGGTCCAGCGACGCGCAATCCGTGGTCACGACAAGACCATCATCGGGAAGCTCGTCACCGAGAATGACCTCGTTCACACCAGGGATCGTGGAGAGATTCTCCGGCCACGGCGAATTTTGCCCGATCCGCACATCCACCGTGACGCCGAGCGCGCGCAACGACAAAGCCAGTGCCGAGGCCGAACCAACGGCATCGGCATCGGGACGGATGTGCGTGACCACGTGCACTTTCTCAGCGTCTTTCAGACGCGCCGCCACGGCCGCGAATTCGCCCTCCCCGGGCACGAAGAGATGGTTGGCCGCCATCTATTCGTCCCTCGTCTTGTACGGATCAGCCTCACCCGCCGGCGTGGCGTTCTTCTTCAGCTCCGCGAGCTCTTCATCGCGGGCGCGGGCGCGCGCCAGCAGCTCTTCCATGCGTGCCGACGCCTCCGGCACCGTATCCACCTCGAAGCTCAGCGTCGGGGTGAACCGGACACCCAGCTCATCGCCCATGATCTTGCGGAGCTGGCCGCGGGCGCGGTGCAGCGCCTCGGCAGCCTGGTCCAGGTCGGGCTCGTCATCGATGTCTGCGCCGCGGACCGTGTAAAACACAGTCGCATCGTGCAGGTCGCCGGTGACGCGGACATCCGTGACGGTCACCAGCTCCAGACGGCGGTCCTTGATCTGGCGCTCGATGGCGCTGGCCACGATTGTCTGAATCCGCTTGGCCAAACGCTGCGCGCGAGTGTTATCAGCCACAGTGATTCCCCTTCCTGCTCTCCAAAATCAGCTTCCCTAGTGTAGCGCCCCTCACCAACACCCACGCCCCGCGGGCGTGGAAGCCAGCGGGGCGTGGGTGAAGCGGAGACGTCGATAAGCGGCGTGTGCGTTAGGAACGCGGAACCTCGACCATCTCGTAGACCTGGATCTCGTCGTCGACCTGGATGTCCGGGTAGGACAGCACCATGCCGCACTCGTAACCCTTGTCCACCTCGGTGACGTCGTCCTTCTCGCGGCGGAGCGAATCGATCGTCGCATCCGGCGTGACCACGTTGCCGTCGCGCACAAGGCGGACCTTCGACCCGCGCTTGACCTTGCCGGACGTGACCATGCAGCCCGCGATGAGGCCGACAGCGGAAGCCTTGAAGATCTGGCGGATCTCCGCGGTACCGAGGTCGCGCTCTTCGTAGATGGGTTTGAGCATGCCCTTGAGCGCTGCCTCCATGTCGTCGATGACCTGGTAGATCACCGAGTAGTAGCGGATCTCCACGCCCTCTTCGTTGGCTTCCTCGGTGGCCTTGCCCTCGGAGCGGACGTTGAAGGCGATGATCACCGCGTCGGAAGCCGCAGCCAGCGACACGTTGGTCTGGGTCACAGCACCGACACCGCGGTCGATGATGTTGACCTGCACCTCGTCGTCCACCTCGATCTTGAGCAGAGCCTCCTCGAGGGCTTCCACCGAACCGGCGTTGTCGCCCTTGAGGATGAGGTTGAGCGTGCTCGTCTCCTTGAGCGCCTGGTCCAGGTTCTCCAGGGAGACACGCTTCTTCTTGCGGGCCTGCATCGCCGCACGCTGACGCGCGTCACGCTGTGCAGCGATCTGGCGTGCCACGCGGTCGTCCTCGACCACGAGCAGGTTGTCGCCCGGGCCCGGAACGCCGTTGAGACCCTGGACCTGAACCGGGCAGGACGGGCCTGCCTCTTCGACGTCGTTGCCCCACTCGTCGATCATGCGGCGCACGCGGCCGAAGTTGCCGCCGACGACAATAGAATCGCCGACGCGCAGCGTACCGCGCTGAACGATGACCGTGGAGACCGGGCCGCGGCCGCGGTCCAGGTGGGACTCGATGGCCAGACCCTGAGCGTCCATGTCCGGGTTCGCCGTCAGCTCAAGTGCGGCATCTGCGGTGAGCAGGACTGCCTCGAGCAGGTCGTCGATGCCCGTGCCCTGCTTAGCGGAGATGTCGATGAACATCGTGTCACCGCCGTACTCCTCCGGCACGAGGTCGTACTCGGTCAGCTGACCGCGGATCTTGTCCGGCTGAGCCTCCGGCTTATCCACCTTGTTCACGGCGACCACGATCGGCAGCTCCGCTGCCTTGGCGTGGTTGATCGCCTCGACGGTCTGCGGCATCACGCCGTCGTCCGCCGCCACAACGAGGATGGCAAGGTCGGTCGACTTGGCACCGCGGGCACGCATAGCGGTGAACGCCTCGTGACCCGGGGTATCCAGGAAGGTGATCTTGCGCGGCTCGTCGTCCAGGGTGACCTCGGTCTGGTACGCACCGATGCCCTGGGTAATGCCGCCGGCCTCGCCGCGACCAACGTTCGCGTTGCGGATCGAGTCCAGCAGTCGCGTCTTACCGTGGTCGACGTGACCCATGACGGACACCACCGGCGGGCGCTGCTCGAGGGCCTCTTCGCCGCCCTCGTCCTCGCCGAACTGGAGGTCGAAGGACTCGAGCAGCTCGCGGTCCTCGTCCTCCGGCGAGACGATCTGCACCTCGTAGTTGATCTCGGCGCCCAGCAGCTGCAGTGTCTCCTCGGAGACAGACTGCGTCGCCGTCACCATCTCGCCCAGGTTGAACAGCGCCTGGACGAGGTTCGATGCCTCGGTACCGATCTTCTCGGCCAGGTCGGACAGGGTTGCGCCCTGACGCAGACGCACGGTCTTGCCACCGCCGTCCGGCAGGCGGACGCCGCCCACGACGTTCGGTGCGTGCATCTCCTCGTACTCGTGGCGCTTCTGACGCTTGGACTTACGTCCCTTGCCAGGTGCGCCACCCGGACGACCGAATGCGCCAGCGGTGCCGCCGCGACGACCGCCGCGACCACGGAAACCGCCGCCTCCCATCGGGCCGCCACCGCGACCGCGACCACCAGGTCCGCCCGGACCACCGTGGCCGCGTCCGCCGCCACGACGTCCGGCAGCGCGCGACGGCATCTGCGCCGGATTCGGGTGGTTCGCCATATCTGCCGGGCTCGGTGCACCGGAGCGGGAACCGCCGCCACCTGAACGGCCACCCTGGCCGCCCGGACGGGGTGCCTGGTCACCGCGGCGCTTCTGCTGGCCACCGGCACCGCCGCGACCGCCACCGGGACGCGGCTGCGGGCGCGGGCCGCCCGAGTTAGAAGAGAACGGGTTATTTGCCACGCGCGGACGACCGCCCGGCTTCGGCATCGGACGCGGCATCGGCGCTGCGCCGCCCTCAGCACCCGGCTTCGGGCCCGGCTTCGCGGCAGGCTTCGGCCCCGGGGCAGCAGGCTTCGGCCCCGGCTTAGCGGCGCCCGGTTTCGGTGCGTCCTTCGCAGCGGGCTTCGGTCCCGGCTTGGCGGCAGGCTTCGCAGCCGGCTTCGGCCCCGGCTTAGCGGCGCCCGGTTTCGGTGCGTCCTTCGCAGCGGGCTTCGGTCCCGGCTTAGCAGCAGGCTTCGCAGCCGGCTTCGGCGCATCGGCCTTGGTGCCAGCCGACTTGGCAGCCGACGGTTTCGCAGCCGACGGCTTGGCGGCAGGCTTCTTCGCCGCGGGCTTCTTCGCCCCGGCGGACGGCTTCTTGCCGGCAGCCTTATCGTCCTTTGCGCCGTCGCCGCGCTCTTCATAGAGCGCCTTCATCTTCTTCACCACCGGCGGTTCGATGGTGGAGGATGCGGTCTTGACGAACTCGCCTTCCTCTTTCAGGGTGGCGAGCAATTCCTTACTTGTTACGCCGAGCTGTTTTGCCAGTTCGTGAACGCGTAGCTTTCCGGACACGTATCTCCTCTTGGTTTGGCTAGAGGCGACTGTCCGCTGCTACGCGGCAGGCCTCTAGACGATGGTCATGACGTTCATCGCTGATGCTTCATGGTCTGCTTCATGGTTGAAGACTCATCAGTTCTTTAGTCCTTTTCACTTACTGTGCGGAATTTCTTCCGCGATGTACTTGCGTACTGCGCTGGTGTCCACGTTCGCGGACACCCGGAGGGCCCGCCCGAAGGCGCGGCGTTGCTCCGCTAGCTCACATGCCTGGGTGGTGGGTGTGATCCATGCGCCACGGCCGGGAAGTTTGCGTCCCGGGTCCGGGATGATCCGCGTGGGATCGTCGGGGTCGACGACGACGCGCAAAAGCTGAGTGTCCGGCCGCGCCTCGCGCGTGGCTATGCACGTCCGGGTTCGTGTCGGATTACTCATTTTCGCTTATCGACGCCTCCCGCCCCGCCACCTCGGCAGAATTGAAGCCAAGGTTCAACCATACGCCATTGGCGCCCGGAACTGTAACTTGTTGTTCACTTTCGCCGGAACGAATTACACCGGCTGGATTTCACCTTCGGCTATTTGCCCCGGGCTGGCTAGCTCGCGCGGTCGGTGTCGGAGTGAATGTCGATCTTCCAACCGGTAAGACGCGCCGCCAAGCGGGCGTTCTGACCTTCGCGGCCGATCGCCAGCGACAGCTGGTAATCCGGCACGGTCACTCGCGCTGCTTGCCCCTCGAGGTCGAGGATATCGACCTTGATCACCTTGGACGGGGCGAGCGAGTTGCCCACGTACACGGCCGGGTCGTCGGAGTAGTCGACGATGTCGATCTTCTCCCCGTTCAGGCCCTCCATGATGTTGGTCACGCGTGCACCGCGCGGGCCGATGCACGCACCCTTGGCGTTGATGCCTTTCACGGCGCCTTTCACAGCGACCTTGGAGCGGTGGCCAGCTTCGCGGGCGATACCGACGATCTCCACCGAGCCGTCCTCCACCTCCGGCACTTCGAGCGCGAAGAGTCCACGGACGAGTTCCGGGTGCGTGCGCGACAGGTTGACGGTGGTGTTGCGCTCGCCGGAGGTCACTCCCACGACATAGGCCTTCACGCGGTCCCCGTGCTCGAGCTTCTCGCCCGGGATCTGCTCCGCCGGAAGCAGGATGCCGTCCTGCGGGTTCGCCTCGGTGCCCAGCTGCACGACGACGATCCCGCGAGCATTCGCGTTCGCGTCGCGCTGCACGATGCCGGAGACCACCTTGCCCTCGAGTTCCGAGTATTCGTCGTAGGCGCGGGTCGCCTCAGCCGAACGCATGCGCTTCAAGATCGCTTCACGCACAGCCAGCGCACCAACACGCGAGAAATTCACCGGGGTGTCGTCATATTCGGAGACGATATTGCCTTCGTCATCGAGCTCGCTGACCATGACAGCGACCTGGCCAGTCTCAGTGTCGATATCCACTCGTGCCTTCGAGCCGTCCTCCGCGTTCGCGCCACTGTCCCCGCGGGTCTCGCGGTAGGCGTGCAAAAGTGCCGTGGCGATCGTGGTCAGCAGGTCGTCGACCGGGATGCCGGCTTCCTTCTCAATGCCTTCGAGTGCAGCGATATCGATATTCACTTGTCGTCCTTACTTACGTGGGTCGTGCTTCGTTGAAAGTGAGTCTTTCTCGGTCCTACTCATCGCCGTTGCCCGCGAGGGCCTCGACGTCGACGTAGTCCTTTTCCGCCAGTTCCACTTCGGCGGCTGGCGGAGTGTTGAACTCAATTTCTACCACTGCACCGGACAGCGACGAAATGGGCGCGATCTCCACGGTGGGCTCGCCACTCTTCTTCGCGGCGGGAACGATCAGCGCAACGGTGTCTTCAGCATCGTTCAGGGCACCGATGCGGTACAGCTTGTCGCCCGATTTCACCAGGTGGCCGCGGTTGCGCCGCCAGTGCCGAGCTTCCGTCAGAGGCAGGTCCACGCCCGGGGTGGTCACCTCCAGGGTGTAACCGGCGCCGAAATTGACCTCGCCGCGTTCCTCGGCGGCGTCGAAAAGCGCGGAAAGCTCGTTGGAGATCTCCTCCAACTGGTCGAGCGTCGGCGCCTCATCACCGGCAACGGCGACGACAACCTGCGATTTCTTTCCCGCTTTGACCGTTTTCACGGCCTCGATGTCCAGCCCGTATGCATCGGTGACGGGGCGGATCAGCGTCTCGAGTTCTCCACTATCCGGAAATGCCATGCCCACCACTGTACGGGTCTGGACGGTCGCGGGCGGTACAGTCTCCCACTGTGAAGTCCTCCCGCCAGATTTTCGCCGTCATTCTCACCACAGCACTCGCCGCTCCCCTGGCCGCGTGCTCGCCCCTCGATGTCTTCGGCCCGCGCCCGAACGGCGAGATCATGGCATTGGCGAAACAGGCGTCGGCTGACAGGGCATCCGGCGATGAGTCGTGGCGCGAGCTGCGCACCTTCCACGCTGAGCAGCTGAAGGACGAGGCTCGCCGCCTCTGTGGCACGGACGACCACGGCAACACCCCGTCGACGTGCGATGTGGGCTACGGCGACACCGATCTCCCCGCCGCAGCGGATGCCAGGGAGCTCATCGCGAGCACCACCAAGGCCGCTGACAAGGTCCCGGAGGATTCCGTCGACATGGTCGTCGCCCAAGCTATCGACGCCGCCGCGGCCACAGCCGATCCCCTCGCCCTCCTCGAGTTCACCGCCATCGAGGATGACGACGCCGCTGAGGCCGCAAAACAGCTGGCCAGCGCCGAATACGCCGTCGACTACGGCCTCGACATCGCCACCGCATACGCCGACGATGCGCTCCAGGGCCGCATCGACTCATTGCGCGAGCTTCACGACGCCCGCCTCGCCGCCCTCAACGACTCCTTCCCCGAGGACACCCTGCCCGCCCGGGAACCCGGTTACGAGATTCCGAATGGTGCCCCCACAAACCCGGCGGAGGCGGCAGCCTTCGTCGATAAGCTGGAAAGCGGTCTGGTAAACCGCTGGCGCAACGCCGCCGCCGATGCTTCCACTACTGAGTGGCGCGCAGCCGCCATTGTCTTAGCTGGCCATGCGCAGCACGCCGAGGCCAGCGCCTAAAGCTAACCGCGGACCAGCTCCTGGACTTTCTCCACGATCTGGTCAGCCGGGACCTCGAGGGTCTCGCCCCCGCGGATCCGCAGCTCGATGATGCCGTCAGCGAAAGCGCGGCCCAGAATCACAATGAAGGGCATGCCCAAAAGCTCTGCATCCTTGAATTTGACGCCGGGAGAGACCTTGGGGCGATCGTCGACAAGCACGTCGATGCCGGCGGCCTCGAGCTCACCGACGAGCTTCTCCCCTGCCTCCATCGCTGCGGCGTCCTTATTCGCCACGGCGAGGTGCACCTGGTACGGGGCGATCTCCTTCGGCCACACGAGGCCCTTGTCGTCGTGGGTCTGCTCCGCGATGACCGCGAGCATGCGGGTGATGCCGATGCCGTAGGAGCCCATCGTCGGCACGGCGCGCTTGCCGTTCTCGTCGAGAATCTGCACGTCGAACGCCTCGGTGTACTTGCGGCCCAGCTGGAAGATGTGGCCCAGCTCGATACCGCGGGCGAGCTTCACAGTGCCGTTGCCGCTTGGCGACGGATCGCCCTCTAAGATCTCCGCCGCCTCGATGAACTCGTCGACCTCGAAATCCCGGCCGGCGACCAGTCCGACGACGTGCTTTTCGTGCTCGTCCGCACCCGCGATCCAGGCGGAACCGTCGACCACGCGCGGATCCGCGTAGATCTTCACGCCGTTTGCCTGCAACGCGCGCGGGCCGACATAGCCCTTCACCAGGAAATCGTTCTTAGCGAAGTCTTCGTCCCCCGCCAGCTCAAACGTCGCCGGCTCGAGGGATGCCTCGAGGCGCTTCTCGTCCAGCTCGCGGTCACCCGGGATGAGCACGCCAGCCAGCTGCGGGCCGACCGGTTCACCGTCCTCGCCTACCTGGCGGGGGTCGTTGACCTTCACCAGCATGCACTTGAGGGTGTCGGCGGCGTCGGCCGGACGATCGTCGATAAGCGCGTTCTGCTTCGCCCACTCGACGAGCGCTTCGATCGTCTCGCACGCCGGCGTGTCGTGAACCTGCGCTTCCGGCTGGCCTTCGATCGCGCGCTCGGCCGGCGGAACCGTGACCACAGCCTCGACATTGGCCGCGTAATCGCCCGCGGTGGAGACGACGAACGTGTCCTCGCCATTGTCGCTGTACGCGAGGAATTCCTCGGAAGCGGAGCCGCCCATCGCGCCCGACGTCGCCTTGCAGATCTCGTACTTCAGGCCCACACGGTCGAAAATCGCCTGGTACGCACCGCGGTGCTTCGCGTAGGACTCATCGAGCCCCTCGTCCGACATGTCGAACGAGTAGCTGTCCTTCATCACGAACTCGCGGCCGCGCAGCACGCCCGCACGCGGACGCGCCTCGTCGCGGTACTTCGTCTGGATCTGGTAGAGCGTGACCGGGAAATCCTTGTAACTCGAGTACAAGTCCTTCACCGCCGCGGTGAACATTTCCTCATGCGTCGGGCCAAGCAACATGTCCGCGCCCTTCCGGTCCTTCAGGCGGAACAGATCGTCGCCGTACTCCGTCCACCGGTTCGTCGTCTCATACGGCTCGCGCGGCAACAGCGCCGGGAACAGCAGCTCCTGCGCGCCAATCGCGTTCATCTCCTCGCGGACGATTTCCTCGATATTGCGCAGCGCGCGCAAACCCAGCGGCAGCCACGAATACACGCCCGGCGCCGCGCGACGAATATAACCGGCCCGAACCAGCAGCTTGTGGCTGGGCACCTCAGCATCAGCGGGATCTTCGCGCAACGTGCGCAGGAACAGCGTGGACAACCGTGTGATCATGCGGGCGAGTTTACCCGGTAGCTTTGACGGCATGCTGATCGTGCTCCCCCCTTCCGAAACCAAAGCTCCCGGCGGCGAGATGGCGTGGGCGGTTTCGGTCATCGGAGCCAACAGGGCACTTGGGGAGCATCAGGTGTCAGGTGTGCCCACGGGCGGAGGAACAGACAACCGGCACCATGCAGTGGCTCGGTTGCTTTGAATGTTTCGCCTTACAGCGCCTCGTTCAGGGCGGACCAGCGGCGTGCCCGGTCCTGGGTATCGAATTCCACGTGGATGTAGCGCTCTGGACCAGCGGTGAATCGTGCCCATGAGCCGTCTTCGCCCACACGCTCAGGAGTGCCCAGAGCATTCATGACCTCAGCGCGGGATGCTCGGGGATCGAGGCCGGTAACCACCTCACCCGCCCACGCGGCGAACTCACCCTCAGGCACGGTGACCACCGTGACCATGACGACCACGTGATCTGCGAAGACCACCTCTGCGCCGCGCTTGCTGAAGATGTACGAAAACTCGCCCTCGATGGGATCGGTGAAGTCCAAGGCGACTCCGATGTGGGCGATGAGGTCATAGACAGGGCTGGTGCCTTCGCGGGCACCAAGCGCATCGAAGAACACTGTCATTGCGTCACTCATTTTTCGCTACCTCTTCTCCGATACCTCGTGTCCTGTTCTGGGCCCGAACGTTCTCGAGGATTGCCTGTATCTCTTCTTCGGGCATCCCGCGGCTATGCAACTCAGCTGCATGGTGCTCGAGGTCCTTGTCGGCGGCAGTTGCGCGGTCGGAGGCATCCTCGGCGATCTGCTTTGGTGTGGTGCGGGCGAGTTTACCCGGTAACTTTGACGGCATGCTGATCGTGCTTCCCCCTTCCGAAACCAAAGCTCCCGGCGGCGAAATGGACGGCATTGACGTGTCGTTTCCCGCCCTCGATCCGGTCCGCGCCGCGATCATGGACGACCTCGCCGCCCTGAGCGTCGACGACATGATGACCGCGCTCAAACTCCCCGCCACCAAGCGCGACGAAGCCGCCGAGAACCTCGAGCTGCGCACAGCGCCCGTCATGCCGGCCATCTACCGCTACACGGGCGTGCTTTACGACGCCCTCGACGCCAGCTCCCTCCCCTCCACCTCCCTGGGACACCTCGCCATCGGATCCGCCCTCTTCGGTGTCGTGCGCGCCGACGACACCATCCCCCGCTACCGGCTGTCCGGCGGGTCAAAGCTCCCGTCCCGCGACGGTAACCTGCCCACCATGAAGGCCCGGTGGGGGTCCGTCATCACCGATGCGCTGGCCGACCAGGGGTTCATCGTGGACATGCGTTCAGGCGCCTACCAGCAGCTCGGCCCCGTTCCCGGCGCGGTGACCGTGCGTGTCGAGTCGGTGCAGGACGACGGCTCCCGGAAGGTCGTCAGCCACTTCAACAAGCACTACAAAGGCGAGCTCGCCCGCGTCCTAGCCACCGCGCCCGACGCCGACTCGGTGACTGACATCGAGGGGGTCGCCTCCATTGCCGAAGCCGCCCGCATGACGGTGGAGCTGCCCGGCGCAGACGCCAAGGACCCGAATCAGCTCACCCTCGTGGTGTAGGGGCGTCGGCGGGGGCGGCGTCGATAAGCGTGCTCGTGCGCGCTGAGAGAGGTTTGCCTTTTGTGGTTTGCTTTTTGCACGTCGAGAGCCACAAAACCCCAGCTCGCCGACGCCGGAAACTCGCAAAAGGCAAACCACAAAAGGCAAACCTGGTTATCAATCGCCGTTACACGTCGGATCGTTGACCATTAGGAAACAGCAAGTGCGCGCCTGATCCGCTCCACGAACCCCTGCGGATCCCGCCGCAACTCCTGCGGCGACACACGACGCACCACATAACCAATGTCCTGCAAATGGTTCTCGCGTGCGCGTTCCTTCCGCAAAGTCTCATCAACCGGTTTATAGGTGACCCCGTCGTATTTTTCCTGCCCGTCCACTTCGACGATCACCCGTCCGACGAGCAGGTCAACTCGAAACCTCCCGATCTGTACCTGCGCACCTACCTCCAAACCTGCTTCGATCAGAAGCCCACGGGCATAGCTTTCGTAAGGCGACTCAGAACAATCGATTGCGTGACGAATTACCTGGCGTACCGTCCCGACGCCTTTCCGCCCGCGCATACGTCTAACTTCCGTCTCTAACTGATTCCGAGTCGCGACCCCGTGTCCCAGAAGCCAGTCCACGGCCACAAGCCCTTCGAGAAATCCGTGGCGCGCCGCGATGTCTAAGGCTGTGCGCACAAAAGTCGTCATGTGCATGCCGTGGACTTCCGCGAAGGTGTCGGCGAGGAAGCCGTCGCGGTAATAAACAACCCCTTGCGGCCATTTCGATTTCGGCGGCAGACCCCCAGAAGGGAGCATGAGCTCGACCTTTTCCCTCTTGGGAGGAACCACCCACATCCCAAGCAGTCGTGCAGCTGACCGACCGCACACTACCGCTCGTGGCGCACCGGCCGCTACTGCGGCGACGGTGATCCACTTCTGTTCATAAGCTTCCAACGTTGAATAGAGATCGCGCGGCAAAGCGAACCTCGAAGACAGCTCGACGAGTTCCCCCTCAATGATTTGGCGTCCTTGTTCGCGATTTCCAGAAGCTGCCGCCCGAGTGGACACTAACGCTCCGAAAAGCTTTCTTGCTTTGTCTGTGTTCATTTTCTCCCCCGCACCCATTCTTGCACCGTCGCGGTCAGGTGTCTTGTGGTGTCCGATACAGTGATCATGTGAAATCCCGGTCCCTGTACGTCACGGCGCTCGGCGTGGCGCTGCTGACGTTCGCTGTCATCGTGCTGCGCTTCGACGCGGTGCCCGCAGAGATCCCCGTCCACATCGGCCCCGCCGGCGAGGTCGACAGTTGGGTGCCCAAATCTCTTCCGGCAGCGACGTTCGGCGCGTGGTACTCGCTGCTGCTTCTCGCGCTCATCTACCTCGCGGCCCCGCGTCCGGGCATCGCTTATCGACGAATCCCCGTCTCCCCAACCTCCCCCATCCCTTTCTCCGACACCGCCGCTGACAAGGCCGCTGCCCTGTTGCGCGTGTCGGACCGTTCGCTGGCCTGGATCGCCATGGCGCTCGTCGTGCCGATGTGTCTGATTCAGTTGACGTTCGCGTTTCCCGAGTACGCGGCGTACCGCCCAGTCGCACTGGGCTTGCTTGTCGTCGGTCTCATCGCCGCAGTGATCTACACCTTCGTGCTGCTTTCCCGCTGGCCGAAGCAGATGGAGGAAATGCCCACCGACGACGATGAACGCACCCGCCAGAAGCACTTCGGTGCGGGGGCCGGGATGGGCTTCTACAACGAGCCCGACGACCCAATGGTCACGTGGGTTTCGCCGTTCAACCAGGGAAAGGTGGATCTGAACTGGGCCCATGCACCAGTGAAGCAGTACGCCCTCGTAGTTCTTGTGCTGCTCGTCGCGGTGTGCGTGGTTCCGTTCCTCGCTCTCTAAGCACGGGCATCTGGTGTAAGTGACGATGAAGAAATGGATCGCAGGCATCGGAGCAGTTGCGCTCGTGGGAGCTGGGGTGGCGGCAGCCGTCGTCGTGGTGAGC
Organism: Corynebacterium sp. 20-84; assembly: GCF_053479455.1. Lineage (NCBI taxonomy): Bacteria > Bacillati > Actinomycetota > Actinomycetes > Mycobacteriales > Corynebacteriaceae > Corynebacterium > Corynebacterium sp. 20-84. The sequence goes on along the minus strand of NZ_JBRBCB010000008.1, from coordinate 33,261 downwards.
GACACGACGGTCGAGCGCGTCGTCGACGGCGACACCGTCGACGTGTCCACCTGGTCGGGCACGAAGCGGGTGCGGCTGCTCAATATCAATGCCCCTGAGCTCGGCCACGACGGTGCCCCGGAAGAATGCCTCGCCCAGGAGGCAAAGGACCGCCTCGAAGAGCTCCTTCCAGCGGGGACGACAGTGACACTCAAGTACGACGTGGACCGGCGCGACCGGTACGGCCGCGAGCTCGCCGGTGTTTTCGTGGGAGACGACTTCGTCAACGAGCAGATCGTCAGCGAAGGATTCGCCCACGCGGTGCTCTTTGAACCGAACCGGAAATTCTACGACCGGATTCGCGCTGCCGAGGCAGTCCCGCGCGCGGACCGGAAAGGGGTTTTCGGCGTCGAGCCAGGATGTCTCGTCGGCGCGGCGCCCGACCAGACCACGCCAGTGGACGACGCGGAGGTCTACACCGGTTGCCGCGCCTACGGCGGGAATTACTCGCTAGACAGCGTCGACGAAAACGGCCGGCGCTACGCCAAGATCGACTGCGACACCAAAGAACAGATCGGCTAGTTGTCACAGGAAGATGTTCACGCGCATTCCGTGAGCGGGCGCACTTTGAACCGCACTGCGAATTTATCGGTTTATCGGTCGAGGCGAATTTATCGGTTTATCGGTTGCGCTACACTGACCAGCATGGACAATCCTTTCCGCCCAACCTTCGGAGCCAGCCCCCTCGTCTGGGCAGGACGCACCACAGTGCTCACCGACTTCGACCGTGCACTATCTGGGACTGCTGGAAACCCTGACCGCTCTCTTTTGATCTCGGGGTCGCGTGGCATCGGGAAGACTGTGCTTCTCACGGAACTCGAAGACATTGCGGCGCAGCACGGCTGGGTGGTGCTGCGTGCCTCAGCCCGGGAGCAGATTGCTGAATCACTCATGCAATCTGTGATCCCTGAAGCGATCCGCCGTCTGTCTCCTCCACCGCAGCGTCGCATCACTGGGGTTTCTGTGGCTGGCATCGGGTCGGTGAGAACCGATGTGGAGACCACCGACTCAGTTCCCAGGCTCACCACTCAGTTGCGCGAACTCCTTTCACATCTCCGTGGTACAGGCGTGCTCATCACCATTGACGAAGTACAGGATGCCTCCCCCGAGGATCTGACCCAGGTCGCCGTGACGTACCAGGATCTCGTGCGCGACGATTTGCCTGTCGCCGTCGCTATGGCCGGGCTCACTCACGGAATCAACACTCTCCTTGATCTTCCAGGGGCGACGTTCCTGCGGCGCGCCCGTCATTACGAACTCGGACCTCTCACGTTAGAAGATGCCCGCACGGCTCTTTCTGATACAGCCCGCGACGGTGGCAGGCCGTTCGAAGACGCTGAGCGCGCGGCTCAGTTCAGCAAAGGTTACCCCTACCTCGTTCAGCTTCTGGGGTTCCTATCTTGGGAAGCTGCCGACGCTTTCGGCACTGACAGTATCGACGCCCACTCAGTGTCGGACGCAATTCCGCGCACCCTCGAACGGCTGGGGGTTCAGATACACCAGCCAGCTTTGCGGGATGTGCCTGCCCGACAGATGGAATACCTTCGGGCGATGGCTGCTATCGAGGCCGAAACCGGTTCGAGCGAAGTCTCTTCGTCCTCGCTCTCAGAGGAACTCGGCCGTCCCTCGACGGCGCTTTCCGACATTCGCGCCCGCCTCATCGAACGCGATCTGATCTCTCCCGCCGGGTGGGGCCTCGTTGAATTTTCTCAGCCGTATCTCGGACATTATCTGCTGGACCGCGGGCGTCCGCAGCGAATAAGTTGACGTTCCGCATCTCGTTGCTCCCATTTTTCAGCGCCGAAGCGTGCGCACAGCCGAACGCATAGCCTGGAGAATATGAGTATCACTCGCGCACAGGAGATTCTCGCGGGCGCCGCGCACATCGAGGTCTTCACCGGAGCCGGCATGAGCGCGGACAGCGGCATCGCCACGTACCGCGACGCACAAACGGGCCTGTGGGAGAACGTGGACCCGCAGGACATGGCGTCGACTGACGCGTGGCACGACGACCCGGACACGATGTTCGCGTGGTACTTGTGGCGCGCGCGTCTCGCACAGCAGGCGGAGCCGAACGCGGGGCACTTCGCCATTGCGCGTTCGCCGAAGACGACGGTGACCACACAAAATATCGACAATTTGCACGAAAGGGCGGGAAGCACGGAGGTCGTGCACTTGCACGGTTCGTTGTTCGAATTCCGTTGTTCGCTTTGCGACGAACCGTACCCCCACCCCATCTCCTTCCCCGAGCAGGCAGTCGCTGAGATCACCCCGCCGGCATGCCCCGAGTGCGGCGGACCAGTGCGACCCGGCGTGGTGTGGTTCGGGGAGGCTCTCCCCGAGGCCGAGTGGAAGGAAGCGGAGCGCCGGATGCAGACTGCGGACGCGGTGGTGATCGTCGGCACCTCAGGCGTGGTCTACCCCGCCGCCGGTCTGCCGCTGCTCGCGCACTCCCGCGAGATCCCGATCATCGAGGTCACCCCGCTGCGCACTGACCTGTCGCATTTGGCTGAAGTGGTCATTGAAGACACGGCGGCCAATGCTCTCCCGAAACTCTTGAGCTAGTTCCAGGCCCGCAGGACCGTGAAGGTCTTGTCGCGGGCGACCTGGTCGACTGCGGCGAAACGTCGTTCCACCTCGCCGCGGTAGCGCAGGTGCGAATTGTGCACCAGGTAGAGGGAGCCGCGGGGGGCAAGGAGGCGCACGGAGGCATCGAGAAGATGCTGCACGAGTGTGGCGTCGACGGCGGTGCCGTCGTGGAATGGTGGGTTGAGGGCGATGGTGTCGAAGGAGGCGTCGGGAAGCTGCGAGCCGGCGTCATCCCACGTTGCGTCGAGGCCGATGGCGCGGGCAGACAGCACCGCGTCGGCATCGGAGTCTGTCGCCTGTGCCTCGAGGCCGCGGGTGACCGAGCCGTTGCCGCAGCCGAGATCCAGCAGACGGCCCGGCGCGTCGGGCAGGCACGAGCGCAGCAGTTCCCCACCGCGGTCGGGTTTCGCGCCGGAGAAGACGCCGCCGACGGCGACGAGACCATCGCCGCGCACGGGCGTATACGTCACCTCACGGGGACCGGAGGCGACCAGGCAGCGGAATTTGCCGCGGCCGCGCGAGGCCGCGACTTCGGTGAAAGATTCTGCGAGCACACCGTTCATGCCGCGCGAGAGGTGCTTGTTATTCGCACCGAGCACCACGCGCACGTCATCAAAGCCGGCACCGGCGATCGAGCGCGCCAGGTAGTCCAGGCGCGCCAACGACTTCGGCATCTCACCCACGGCTACAGCCGAACCTGAAGCACCGGCCAAGAACCCGTCGAGACGCACATCGCCGGCGATCTGAGCGCCGAGGGAAGCAGCCTGCTGGCTGCGCGCATAATCGGAATCCAGAAATACGACCGGCCCGCCCGCGTCCAGAGCTGTGCGGGTGAGATCCAGGGACGGGTCGTGGCAGATGAGGGTGGTGGCGGTGGCGTCGATAAGCGCTTCGTCGACGATGAGTTTATCCAGCGTACGCAAGGCCTGCGACCTCCCCGATGACGTAGACCGCGGGGTTGGTGACATTCTCGCGCGCCATGGTCTCGGCGAGCGCACCGAGCGTGGTGCGGAACTCGCGCTGGCGGGCCGTCTCGCCATCCTGGATGACCGCGGCCGGCGTCGTGGCGGGCAGCACGCGCTGCAGCGTCTCCGCGATCGCCGCTGCCTGGCGCACGCCCATGATGACCACGATGGTGCCGCCCACCCGCGCGAGCGCCTCCCAATCGACGAGCGAACGCGGATCATCCGGCGCGAGATGCCCCGAGACGACAGTGAACGCGTGAGTGACTCCGCGCTGCGTCACAGGGACTCCGACCGCCGCGGGAACCGACACTGCGCTGGTCACGCCCGGCACGACCTCGCACGGCACGCCGGCGGAAGCGCACGACTGAAGCTCCTCGAAGCCGCGGCCGAAGACGTACGGATCCCCGCCCTTAAGCCGCACCAAGCGCTTGCCGGTACGGGCATGCGCGACCATCAGCTCGTTGATGCGCTCCTGCGCGACCTGCTTCGCGTACGGCAGCTTCGCCACATCGATGATCTCCTTGCCCGACGTGTCCAGAAACTCAGCAAGCTGATCCGTCGGCCCCAGGTGATCCGTGAGGATCACGTCCGCTGCTTCCAGCGCGCGCAAACCGCGCACCGTGATCAGATCCCACGCGCCGGGGCCACCACCGACAAGAGTCACACTTCCGTTCATGGCTTCTGAGTCTAGGGTGGTGCCCATGCCGGAACCGAAACTCGCCCACACCTTCGCCGACGCGCTTCCGTCCATGGCGCTCGAAGCGCGCGGCGCCGACTTCCCCGACCCGCAGCTTGTCGTGCTCAACGAGGACCTCGCCGCATCGCTCGGTCTCGACATCGAATGTCTGCGCAGCGACGACGGCCTCCGCTGGCTCACAGGCGCGCACGGCGGCCACGCAACAGCGTACGCAGGGCACCAGTTCGGCCAGTTCGTGCCATTGCTTGGCGACGGCCGCGCCCTCCTCCTCGGCGACCTTCCCTCCCCGGACGGCCGCGTGGAGATTCAACTCAAAGGCTCTGGGCCGACGCCGTTTTCAAAACCGGGCTCGGATGGCCGCGGAGCTTTAGGGCCGATGCTGCGCGGGTACCTTGTCAGCGAGTTCATGCACGCGGTCGGTGTTCCAACGACACGGTCGCTCGCAGTGTTGACGACTGGCGAGACCGTCCTGCGACAACACGGCCCGGTCCCCGGCGGCGTAGTGGTCCGCGTGGCGACAAGCCACCTGCGCGTCGGCTCCGTGCAATACGCAGCGACGCAGTCCGCTGACCTGGTGGATTCCGTCGTGGCTGCCGCGGGGTTCAATACCCCGGAGGAGTTGTTGCGCACCGTCATGGAGCGCCAGTTAGATCTCATCGCGCAGTGGCTGCGCCTCGGCTTCGTCCACGGCGTGATGAACACCGACAACACTGCCCTGTCCGGTGAGACGATCGACTACGGCCCCTGCGCCTTCACGGAACGCTTCCGCGTCGATGCATGCTTCTCCTCCATCGACGTTCAAAAGCGCTATGCCTTCGGCAATCAGCCCGATATCATCGCGTGGAACCTGTCGCGCCTGGCCGAAGCCTTGCTGCCGGTCAGCGATATCGATGCGATGCAGGACATCCTCGCCGGTATGGAATCGATGTGGCATCACCTCTGGGCCGAGCACGTTCCCGATCCCGAAGCACTGGCCCGAGCCGAAGACATCACGACGTATAACCGTAAGCACCACGAAGGACCGCTTTTCGTGCCGCGCAACCAGATGCTCGAGGCAGCTATCACCGCCGCGGAGCAAAAAGGCGATCTCGAGGCGTACCGCGAGCTGCTCGCCGCAGTCACCGACCCCTATAACGCACAAGCAGGCCCGGCCTGGATGGCCGAGCCTGAGGGCGATATCGCCTTTACGACGTTCTGCGGAACCTAATTAGCGGTCCAGCTTAAGCACGCGCTGCGTGTAGTCCCACTGCTGGTCGTACAGGTCGCGGTGGCGCTTCAGGGACTTGCCGTACGTCGGGATCATGTCGTACAGCTTCGGGCCCCATTCGATCATGCGCTCACCGAAGCAGCGCTCAAGGAGCTCGAGCATCGCAGCCGGGGCAATGGAGGCACCCGGGGATGCGCCGAGGATGCCGGCGATGGAGCCGTCCTGATCGTTGACCAGAGCAGTGCCGAACTCCAGGGAGCCGAAGTGCGGCGGAGCAGCCGGCTTGATGATCTGGACACGCTGGCCCGCGATCACGGACTCCCAGTCCTTGCCGTCTGCGGACGGCATGTAGTCGCGCAGGTCGTCGACACGGCTGTCGAAGGACTTGAAGACCTCTTCGACGAGGTACTTGACCAGGTCGAAGTTCGTTGCAGCCACACCCAGGTAGGACGGGATATTGTCCGGGCGGATCGACTTGAACAGGTCGAGGTAGGAGCCTTCCTTCAGGAACTTCGGCGTCCAGCCGCCGAACGGGCCGAACAGCAGGGACTGCTTGCCGTCGACGACGCGCAGGTCCAGGTGCGGGACAGACATCGGCGGAGCGCCGACCTTGGCCTTGCCGTAGACCTTCGCCTGGTGCTGCTCGACAAGCTCCGGGTTGGTGGTGCGCAGCCATGCACCCGAGATCGGGAAGCCGGCGTAACCGCGGACCTCCGGGACACCCGCAGAGCGCAGCAGATCAAGCGCGTAGCCGCCGGCGCCGACGAAGACGAAACGTGCTCGCGTGACCTTGGTGTCACCCGTGTGCAGGTTCTTGACGGTGACGTGCCAGAACTTGCCCTTCTTCTTCAAGCTCTTGACCTCGTGGCCGTAGCGGATCTCGGTGCCGGCCTTCTTGGCGTGCTCGAAGAACTGGGTGGACAGTGCGCCGTAGTTGACGTCGGTGCCTTCGTCCGTCCAGGAAATCGCCACGCGCTCACGGTCGAAGTCGCGATTGCGCGCCATCAGCGGCAGCTTCTCGGCGAATTCGTCGCGGTCGGCGGTGAACTTCATGTCCGGGAACATGTAGTTGTCGGACAGAGCGTCGTAGCGGCGGCGCAGGTAATCGATCTGATCGTCGCCCTGGGCGAACGAGACGTGCGGGACCGGGTTGATGAACTCGGTCGGGTCCGTCAGCACACCCTCCTCAATCTGCTGGGACCAGAACTGGCGGGAGACCTGGAATTTCTCGTTGATGGTCTGCGCCTTGGAGACGTCGATGCGACCGTTCTTCTCCGGGGTGTAGTTCAGCTCGCAGAGTGCGGAGTGGCCAGTGCCTGCGTTATTCCACGGGAAGGAGGATTCCTGCGCGGGTCCGTCGAGGCGCTCGTAGACCAATTGCGTCCAGTCCGGCTCGAGCTGGCGAATCATGGCGCCGAGGGTGGCGCTCATAATGCCGGCGCCGATCAGGAGAACGTCAACCTCGTCTCCGTTCCTCGTGCTGGCTGCTTCCTGCGAATACGATGTTGACACTTTCAATGACCTCTTCGATCCGATAATTGTCTAGTGCTGATGAAGCTTACTCTAATCATTCCACGCTATTTCTCGTGGCCAGTAAACACCTAAAAACGGTGGGAACTCACCCCCGAAAACCACAAACGGTGCCTCACGGCCCCGCAGATCGCCGGACATGGCCCACCCCCTGAATCCGAATCTAAGATGAGGGCCATGAATCACGAAGCCCCGAAAATCGACTCTCTGGACTGGTCCGCCGACGAACTCGGCGACAATTATCAACGCGCAACACTCCGCCTCGGCGCGGACCCGGAGGGCGAAGGAGACAACGTCGCGGTGCTGGTGAAAGCACGCGAGCCCCAAACGGACAAGCCCGCGCTGCTGTGGGTGCACGGCATGTCCGACTACTTTTTCCAGACGCACGTCGCGGACCATTTCACGGAACAGGGCTACTCGTTCTACGCGATCGATCTGCACAAGTGCGGCCGCGCGCACTGTGACGGCCAGCGCTGGCACCACACCAACGACATGGCCACCTATTTCGACGAGCTCACCGAAGCAGCGAAGCTCATCGCGGAAAAGCACGGCGGAGTCATTCCGCTCGCGCACTCTACGGGCGGACTCATCGTGCCCCTGTGGCTGGATCACCTCCGTCGGACGGACAAAGACACCCACGCACTCGTCAAAGGCATGATCCTCAATAGCCCGTGGGTGGACATGCAGGTGCCGGGGTGGCAGTTGAGGGTGCTGCGCCCCGTCGTCAAGCTTGGTGGGAAACTCGCGCCGAACTTGAAGTTGCCGATTTCGGGCGAGACGACGTACGGCGACTCCATATATAAGGAGCGCAACGGGTCGTGGGACTTCGACACCGAGAAAAAGCGACTCGGGGGCCACGACAAATACATGGGATGGCTCGGCGCTGTCCTGCGCGGTCAAGAACAGCTCCACAGCGACACGGACGCTGGCGTGCCCACGCTCACGATGTGCTCGACTCACTCGTATTTGGGCAAGCCGTACTCCCCCGCCGCGGACAATGCCGACACCGTCCTCAACGTCGCGCAAATCCAACGCTGGGCGCCGAAGCTGACCACCGCCGCGCACGAGACCCGGCCGATTCCGGGCGCGCTTCACGACGTCTTCCTGTCCCAGCCGCACCCACGCCAGCTCGCATTCAACGCCGCCGACACGTGGCTCGCTGAGCTCGACAACCAGGAGAATTAACCATGCACTTCGACTACATCATTATCGGCTCCGGCTCCGGCAACTCGTTCCCCACCCCGGAATTCGACGACGCTTCCATCGCCATCATCGATAAGGCCCCGCGGTTTGGCGGCACGTGCCTCAACTCCGGGTGCATCCCAACCAAGATGTACGTCGTCGCCGCGGACACCGCGCACACCGCTGCAAATTCGGAGCGCCTGGGCATCGACACGACATTCGAGGGCGCCGACTGGCCCGCGATCGTCGACCGCGTCTTCGCGAACCGCATCGACCTCATCTCGCGCGGCGGCGAGGAGTACCGTCGCGGCGACGAGTGCCCCAACATCACGCTTTTCGACGGCCACGCCCAGTTCACCGGCCCCAAAACCCTCTCAACGACTCTTGACGGTAAGGATGTGGAGATCACCGGCGACACCATCGTCATCGCCGCCGGCTCCCGACCGTTCATTCCGCCCGTCATCGCCGATTCCGGCGTGCCGTACCTCACCAACGAGGACGTCATGCGTCTGCCGGAACAACCCGAATCCATCACGATTCTCGGCGGCGGCTTCATCGCGATGGAATTCGCGCACGTCTTCCAATCGTTGGGCACCCGCGTGCGCATCGTGAACCGCTCGCCGCTCATGCGCCACCTCGACGCCGACATCCACGACCGCTTCAACGCGCTCGCTGCACCCCGCTACGAAACGCACATCGGGCGCACGGTTGCCAGCGCCAGCCACGACGACAACAGCATCACGCTCACGCTTGACGACGGCACCGCCATCACCTCCTCCGCCCTCCTCGTCGCCACCGGGCGCATCCCCAATGGCGACCGGATGAACTTGTCAGCCGGGGGCGTGGAGATGGATGAGCGGGGACGGGTGGTCGTCGATAAGCATGGCCGCACGACTGCCGACGGCGTCTGGGCGCTGGGCGATGTTTCTTCTCCCCACATGCTCAAGCACGTCGCCAACGCCGAGCTGCGCGCCGTGCGCCACAACATTCTCAACCCCCAAGACATGGTGCCGATGCCCCATGAGCATGTCCCCTCCGCTGTGTTCACCTACCCCCAGCTCGCAACAGTCGGCATGACCGAAGCTGAAGCACGCGACGCCGGTTTTGATGTGACCACCAAGATCCAGAATTACGGCGATGTCGCATACGGATGGGCCCTCGAGGACCAGGACAGCGTGGTCAAACTCGTCGCCGACAAACAGACTGGCCGGCTACTCGGCGCTCACTACATGGGCCCGCAGGCATCCACCCTGATCCAGCAGCTCATCACCGTCATGGCATTCGACCTCGACCTCCGCGAGGTCGCCCGCAAGCAGTACTGGATTCACCCTGCTCTACCCGAAGTCACCGAGAACGCGATCCTCGGCCTCGACCTCGAATTTCCCACAGTGTGACACAAAACACAGTTGCTGCTGTAACGAAATCTGCGCAGCTAACAATGAACAAAATGCAGCCCTCATTCACAGGCTCACGGCAGGAAACAAGATTTTCTTGAAAAGACATTGCCGGGAACTGCAAAGGACAATGAGGTGCGCTACACTACCTCCGGAAGCGAACGGAGATTTGAATGAAGACCCGTTCTCCGAACCAAACTAGTTGAAAAGGAACAGTGAATATGCGTAACTTCCGCAACGCAGCCATCGCTGGCGCCACCGCAGTGGCCCTGACCTTCGGTGGCACCACCGTCGCAACCGCAGCTGAGGCAGACCAGGACACCACCGCAACCGGCTCCCAGGAGAACGGCAACAGCGGCAGCTCCGAGGGTCGCTCCTGGCAGACCGCCGTCGGCGGCTCCCTGGGCAACGACCACGGCAATTCCGAGGTCAACGGTCGTGACCTCTGGGGCAAAGAGCGCAACCCGGAAAAGAACCCGGAGATCGCTGAGACCCTGCGCGGCCTCTCCATCGCCCTGGGCGTCTTCGCAGGCCTGACCTTCCTGATCGCACCGGCTTACAACTTCGTCAAGTTCGGCCCGTTCGCTAAGTAACTGCGTTCGAACACCAGATACTCCACATCTTCAAGAAAGTAGGGAAATATAATGCGTAAGTTCCGTAACGCAGCACTCGCAGCCGCTACCGCTACCGCTGTCGCCTTCGGCGGCACCGCTGTCGCTTCCGCCGAGCAGACCGGCACCACCACCGGCGGCTCCTCCACCTTCACCTCCGGTTCCTCCAAGCGCGAGGGCGATGCCTCCTTCGGCGACGTCCTCGGCGCTCTTTTCAAGGGCGGCTCCTCCGCTGTCGGTGACATCACCGGAGGCGACAAGGATGTTGACATCGACAACGTCTGGGGCAAGGAAGTCCAGGACGGCGAGAATGCGCAGTGGGCTCTCATCTGGCGCGACGCTGTGAACTGGGCTGCTCTGGCTGCAGGCCTGGGCATCGTCATCGCAGCTGGCAACGCCGCTCTCCACGAGGGCCTGCTGCCGCAGATTCCGTTCAACGTGAAGCTGCCGTTCTAGTTCCGTCGGCCGTCACGGCCAACTACTAGATCTTTAAAAAGACCGCCTTCGGGCGGTCTTTTTTGTTGCATTCTTTAGCGTTACCCCCGCTCCCACCCCCGCGGCTGCGCACTTCAGTAGACATGCTCTTTCGCAGCGCCCATGGCTGTGTCTAGGTTGAAAGCCATGAACCAATTCACCGCGATGCTCGGGGCGCTGAAAGCCCCGCTCGACTTCCTGGAGCACTTCGATGCCCAGGAAGCTCTCGACGCGGGGCTCGACCGGTCGACGGTGAAACAATGGGAAACCATCCACAACGTGTACCTGGCTCCGACGAAGTGGGCGCGCCAGCAACGGCATGCCGCGCACGCCGCTCGGTCGGCGGAGTTCACGGCGGACAAGCTCTGGGCCATTGAATCGCGCATCAAGCACATCACCGACGAACGCGAGAAATGGCAGCTGCGGCTAAAACTGTTGGGCATCCGGGGCCGCTGCGACACTTTGAAGCGAAAGGCAGCGGAGATCGTCCCCGAGAAGGAGAGGCCGAAGCCTAAGAAGACGATGGGCTTCGGTAAAACGCGCGATGGCATGCGTCCGCTCACGGCGATGGGCACCGAGAAGGACATGGCGGCGCTGGAATACGCGTTGCGGAAGCGTATCTCGTCAGACGGACCAGCGGGCCCGCAGATGCTCGAAACGCTCATGGCCATGCTCGGCTTGCGGCCCGACGCCGAGACGGAGACGACACCGTCCGTCGCGCCGGCTGTGCCGCGTCCGCTGGTGCTGATCCCGCTTCCGGACTACCTCGACATCATCAACGGCGACGGCGACGAGACCATCCTCGGGCTCAGCGACGGCACGACGATCACGGGGGCGGACTACCTGGCCAAGTATCACGGCGCCGACCTCGAGGCCGCCATGTTCCACCCGCAGGAAGGTGCCGTGAATCTGTACCGCACGAGCCGTTTCGCTAACAAGAAACAGCGTGACCTCGCCCGAGCAAGCTTATCGACGTGCCCTGTCCCCGACTGCCGCCATGCCTCCGATAACTGCGAAGTCCACCACATCACGGCGTGGTCGCGCGGCGGTCAGACGAATATGTCGAATCTGGCGCCGCTGTGCAGGTACCACAACCGCACTAATGACGATGATCCGAGGAATCGTCACCGCGGCAGCATCGTGAATATCAGAGGCAAACCTGTCTGGCGGTCCCCGCGGGGATTCCCGGTGGACAATAAAGTCCACCCGTTCGGCGCGATGACTCTCCTGTTCGGAGATTAGCGTTCGGAATCTGGGATGGTGAGGATCTCGTTGCCGTCGGCGGTAATGAGAATGGTGTGCTCGAATTGCGCGGTGTATTCGCCGTCGCGGTTCTGGACGGTCCAGCCGTCGTCCCAGATGTCGTAGTCGAGGGATCCGATATTGATCATCGGCTCGACGGTAAGTGTCATGCCTGGTTCGAGAATGTCGGTGTAGGCATCAGAGTCGTAGTGCAGGACGACGAGCCCGTTGTGGAAGGTCGTTCCCACGCCGTGACCGGTGAAGTCGGTGACGACGTTGTACCCGAAGCGCTTCGCGTACGACTCGATCACGCGGCCGATCACGTTGATCTGGCGGCCGGGCTTCGCAGCGCGAATGCCGCGCATGGTCGCTTCCTTGGTGCGCTCGACAAGCAGGCGGTTCTCTTCTGCGACATCGCCGGCGAGGAAGGTCGCGTTGGTGTCACCGTGAACGCCGTTCTTGTAGGCAGTGACGTCGATATTGCAGATGTCGCCGTCCTCGATGACGGTGGTGTCGGGGATGCCGTGGCAGACGATCTCGTTGAGAGAGGTGCAGCAGGACTTCTCAAACCCGCGGTACCCGAGCGTCGACGGGTACGCGCCGTGGTCGAGCATGTACTCATGGGCGATGCGGTCGATCTCGTCCGTGGTCACGCCGGGGGCGACAGCGGCGCCGGCAGCCTCGAGCGCGTTCGCGGCGATCCGGGACGCCTCACGCATCTTCTCGATGGTCTCCGCCGTCTGAATCAGCGGCTCACCGATATTCTCCTGGACCTCGTCCTTCCACGCGTATTCGGGGCGCTCGATGCTATCGGGCACGGTGCGAATCGGAGTGGGCTTACCGGGGGTCAGTTTTCCGCGAGTGTTCATGCGGACCATGCTAGTCTCCGGTTCCGGGCTATTGCTTCGGGGCACCGGCCTCGTCGATATTCCGCAGCATTGTGTCGGTGACGGCGACAGCAGCCTCGGATCCCCCGCCGAGGACGATGAGGGTGGCAAAGGCGATATCGTCGTCGCGGTATCCGGTGAACCAGGAGTGGGAGCCTCCGTTGATCTCCGCTTCACCGGTCTTGCCGCGGATATCGCCGCCAGCGCCGAACCCGGAGGCGGTGCCGCCGGGACTGGTGACGGCCTTCATCATGCCGCGCAGCTCCTCGATCGCGTGGGGGTTGGGAGCGGGAATTTCTTCGCTGGGCTTCGTCTCGCGTCCGGAGATGAGATACGGCATCGGGGTGGATCCGTTCGCAGCGGTAGCCGACACCAGGGCCATCCCGAAGGGGCTCGCCAAGTCGAGGCCCTGGCCGTAGCCAGCTTCGGTGCGGTCGAGGGGTTCTTCCCCGTCGGGAATGGATCCGGTCAAAGAGTCGAGGCCGGCGATCTCGTAGTCGACGCCGAGGCCGAATTGCTTGCCCACGTCCTTCAATTCACCCGGGGCGAGTTTCGTCGAGATGTCGGCGAAGGTGGTGTTGCACGACCGCGCGAAAGCGGTTTCGAGCGGGACGCTTCCCATACCGAAGCCCGCGTAGTTGGTCACGGTTCGGCCGTAGATATCCATGGTTCCAGGGCACGGCACGATCGCTTCAGAAGAAAGGCCTTGCTTATCGACGCCCGCGAACGCCGTCAAAATCTTGAACGTCGACCCCGGCGGGTACTGCCCCATCATGGCTGTGTTGCCGTCTTCATCCGCGGCTTTGGTCTGGGCGACTGCGAGAATCTCGCCGCTCGACGGCCGGATTGCCACGATCATGGCTTTCTGCCCGTTGATGGGTTCGAGGGCCTTCTCAGCAGCAGTCTGCACCTTGTGGGAGAGACTGACGGTGATGGACGGCGACGGGGTGGCGTCGTGGCGCTCGATGTCTTCGAGCTCGTTGCCGTTCTCGTTGACGATGGCGATCTTCCATCCGGCATCGCCTTCAAGATCAGTGCGGACTTCCTCGCCGATGCGCGCCATGATGTCGGGCGCGAAGTGCGGATCGTCAGCGACCATGGAGGCTTCCTCGTTGAGGCGCACGCCCTTCAATCCCCCGACGGCTCCTTCGACGGATTCGCGGGCTCCTTGGGGAATCATGGCGACGGAGAAGACACCGGCGGCATCGTCAAGCTGTTTTTCTAGCTCTCCCGCATCACGCGTCGGAACCGACGGATCCTGCTCGTGCGCGGCACCGAGCGCATTCGCAATCGATGCAGCTGTATTCGCCTTGTCCCCCACCGCATTCGTGTCCACGAGCAGACGGTACGCAACCCCCGGGCTCAGCAGCGCCACACCGTCCGACGACACGACGCTCGCCTGATCCGCCGGCACCGTCCGCAACTCCAAGTGCTGGTTCGCGCCCAACCGCGGGTGCAGGATCGACGGCTGCCACCGCACCGTCCAATCGTCGTTCTGCTGTGTCAAGGTCATCGACGCGTCGTAACGCACATGGCGGTCGCGCGGCAGCGCCCAGTCCAGCGTGTAGTTCGCGGTGGCCAGATTTTCCTGTTGGTCGACCGAATTCAGAGTCGCCGTCACCGCTTCTGCCTGCATGCCGCCGATGGAAGAAGACAGGGAATCGGAGGCGGTGGCGGGGTCGTCGATAAGCGTGCTGATGTGCTCGTAATCGAAGCGCGCCAACGCGTCCAAGAACTCCTCCGCGACGGGCTCCGCGGGATTCGGCTTCGGCGTGCACGCCACAGCGCCCAACGCGACCGCGACGACCATGAGCAGCACCGAAAGCCTGGATTTCATGGCCGTAAAAATAGCAGCGCCGACATGCTTATCGACGCTGCCACTCTCAGAACCCGCCCGTTCTACTTTGTAACCTTGACCTCCGCGCGAGCACCCTCGATCTCCTCGAGGCCTTCCTCTTCCGCGATGCGTTCTGCGTGCGCGATGAGCGTCTCCACAATCTTCGACTCCGGGACGGTCTCCACGACCTCACCCTTGACGAAGATCTGGCCCTTGCCGTTGCCCGACGCCACACCGAGGTCCGCATCGCGCGCCTCACCCGGGCCGTTGACGACGCAGCCCATCACCGCGACGCGCAGCGGGTACTCCATGCCCTCCAAGCCCGCGGTGACTTCCTCCGCGAGCTTGTACACGTCCACCTGCGCGCGACCGCACGACGGGCAGGAAACGATCTCCAGCTTGCGCGGACGCAAATTCAGCGACTGGAGGATCTGGTCGCCGACCTTGATCTCCTCCACCGGGTCCGCAGACAGGGACACGCGGATGGTGTCGCCAATGCCCTCAGCGAGCAGCGCGCCGAACGCGACCGACGACTTGATCGTGCCCATGAACTTCGGGCCCGCCTCCGTCACGCCGAGGTGCAGCGGGTAGTCCGTCTTCGCGGCGAGCTGGCGGTACGCCTCGACCATCAGCACCGGGTCGGAGTGCTTCACCGAGATCGCGATATCGCCGAAGCCGTGCTCCTCGAACAGGCCGGCCTCCCAGATCGCGGACTCGACGAGCGCCTCCGGCGTCGCCTTGCCGTACTTCTCCAACAGGCGCTTATCCAGGGAGCCGCCGTTGACGCCGATGCGGATCGGGATGCCCGCATCTCCCGCGGCCTTCGCGACCTCCTTGACGCGGCCGTCGAATTCCTTGATATTGCCGGGGTTGACGCGCACGGCAGCGCAGCCGGCGTCGATCGCCGCGAAGATGTACTTCGGCTGGAAGTGAATGTCCGCGATCACCGGGATCGGCGACTTCTTCGCGATCGCCGGCAACGCCTCCGCATCCACCGTCTTCGGGCACGCCACGCGCACGATATCGCAGCCGGTCGCCGTCAACTGCGCGATCTGCTGCAAGGTGGCGTTGATGTCGTGCGTCTTCGTCGTCGTCATCGACTGCACAGAGATCGGGTGATCGGACCCGACTCCAACGTCGCCGACGAACAGCTGGCGGGTTGTGCGACGCGGGGCCAGCGTCGGCGGCGGCCCTTCCGGAATGCCCAAACCGATAGGTTGATTCATAGCCCCAAGATTAACACCGCACGCAAACCACGCGCGCTACCCGAACAATCGGACTGGGTTAGTCACGTCCGCGATGATCACGAGCACGCCCACCCCCAGCAGTAGCGCCGCCATGGCGTAGGTCAGCGGCATGAGCTTCTCGTAATTCACGGGTCCGCCCGGCGGTAGGCCACGCAGCCGACGGATCCGGTCCCGGACGGCTTCGTAGAGGACAACGGCGATGTGGCCGCCGTCCAGAGGCGGAAGCGGAACGAGATTGAACAGCGCCAGGAAGAAGTTCAGGGAGGCCAGCAGCGAGAAGAAGATCGCCCACTGGTTGCGCTCCGCCAGTTCGCCGCCCGCGCGGGATGCGCCGACGACGCTGATCGGGCCTTCGACATCGCGCTCGCCGCCGAAAATCGCGGAGACCACGCCCGGGATCTTGCCCGGAAACGCCGCCAATCCCTTGACGCTCGCCGAGATCATCTCCCCCGACAAACGCCCCGCCGCCGGCACTGCTTCAACCGGCCCGAAGCGCTTCATGGCGTCGGCCACCGGCGCGTTGCCCATGCCGATCGCACCCGCTGTGAACGGCTGGCCGTCAGCGCCGAAGCGGACGACTTCATCGAGCTCAACCGAAATGTCGAGGCTCTCCACGCCACGCTCCACACCAAGGACAACGGTGTCGCCAGGACGGGCGAGAACGTAGTCGCGTAACTGAACGAACGACTCCAGCTCCTCCCCGTCGACGGTGAGAAGACGGTCGCCTGCGCGCACCCCAGCGGCAGCGGCAGGACCGTCACCGGTGCAATCCGCGACGTTTGTCTCGTCGACCTGGTCGGAGGTGCATGTCAGCTCCCCGACAGTCGGAGTGCGGTCGGCGTACGGGTTCGGGATCCCGGAGCTCACGGCCAACAGGTAGATGACCATGAATCCGAGCAGCAGGTTCATCACGATGCCGCCGCTCATCACCGCCACGCGCTGCCACCACGGCTTGCGGTACATGGCATAGGACTCTTCCTCGGCGCTCAAATCGTCCATCGCGGTCATGCCGGCGATATCGCAGAAGCCGCCGAATGGCAGGGCCGCAATGCCGTATTCAGTCTCGCCTTTTTTCGTGGACGCAAGCGTCGGGCCGAAGCCCAGGAAGAACCGCCGCACGCGCATTCCGAACGCCTTCGCGGTGAGCATGTGCCCGGCCTCGTGCAGCGCGATCGACAAAGCGATGCACACGGCGAAGAGCACGATGCCTAATACAAATGCTCCCATGGGGGTGTGGCCTTCCTGGGGTTAGGAGGTGGCGTCGATAAGCGAATTGGCACGCTGCCGGGCCTGGGTTTCGACGCCCACGATTTCGTCGAAGGAAGACGGTACCACTGTGTACGACGACGCCGAATCGAGCACCTCAGCCACGATGTCGACGATCTGCGGAAAGCGGATCCGCCCCGCGAGGAACGCCGCCGCGGCTTCCTCGTTGGCCGCGTTGTACACCGCCGGGTAGGTGCCGCGCGCCGCCGCGACCTCGCGTGCGAGACGCACCGCGGGAAACGCCGACTCGTCGAGCGGCTCGAAGCGCCAATCCATGGCTTCGCGGAAGTCGAGCGCCGGCTGCGCGCCCGCGACGCGCCCAGGCCACGCGAGCGCGTGCGCGATCGGCATCTTCATCGACGGCGGCGAGGCTTGCGCGATCGTGGCGCCGTCGTTGAACGTCACCATCGAGTGCACGATCGACTGCGGGTGCACGACGACGTCGATGATGTCCGGGGAAATGCCGAACAGCAGGGTCGCTTCGATGAGTTCGAGGCCTTTGTTGATCATCGTCGCGGAGTTCAGCGTGTTCATCTGCCCCATCGACCACGTCGGGTGCGCGGCGGCTTGCGCGGGGGTGACGTCCCACATTTGCTCGCGGGTCCAGCCGCGGAATGGCCCGCCGGATGCGGTGAGCACGTAGCGGTCGACGTCGGCGGCGCGTCCTGCCCGCAGGCATTGCGCCATCGCGGAGTGCTCGGAGTCGACGGGCACGATGTCGCCGCCTTTCGCGGTGACCAAGTCGCCGCCGGCAACCAGGGATTCCTTATTCGCGAGGGCGAGCACGGCGCCGCGGTCGAGCGTTGCCAGCGTCGACGCGAGTCCCAGCGAGCCCACGAGCGCGTTGAGCACCACGTCCGCATCGATGTCGCGCACGAGCTCCTCCGCCGCGTGCTCGCCCGCACGCACAGGCTCACCGAGAGCTTCCGCGACAACAGCAGACGCAGATTGCTTAGCGACGCCCACCTGATCCCCCTTCAGCCCCCATCTCTTCGCCTGGGCGATGACAGCCTGCGGGTCCGACCCCCCGGCAGCGATGCCGACGACCTCGAATTGCTCCGGCGCCGCGGCGATGACCTCCAACGCCTGCGTACCGATTGACCCAGTGGACCCCAAGATGAGAACTTTTCGCACCGCTCTATTCTCACACACACCGCACGGGCTTCATGGCGGGGTCAAACGAACGTTTGCCGCACCCGGACTTTCGGGCGACTTTCGGGGGGATGAATCGCGGCGGGTGCGAGCGGTGTGCCAATATAATGGACAAGAACTGATTTCACGCAAGGAGTGTGCTGTGAGCGCTAAGGACGATGCACCCCAGGTGTACAACGGTGTTTCCGAGGCCGATGTCCCGTCGGCGAAGCTCGGCTGGAGCGAGCTGACGCCGAAGACCATTCAGATTGCCGGCTGGATTTCCGTGCTGTTCCTCCTCGGCTACAACTTCGGTAACCACCGTGGCCACGTCGAGACGATCTGGTTGATCTCCATCGCAGCACTGATCGCCATCGGTCTGATCCTGTTCGCCCTGCGTCCGGAGCTCTCCCAGGTCCGCACCCTCACCGCGCACAACAAGCCGGAGGGTCACGTCGAGCCGAACTGGACCCACGAGCAGCACACGCTGACCGGCCGCTACGCCGAGCTGACCGACAGCCAGCTGCGCGCACTCAACATCGACCCGGCCACTGTGCACAGTGCTCCGGCGATCCAGGGCTCCGCTCGCGGTGCCCACGAACTGCGCGAGGACATCGCTGCTCCGGAGATCCCGAACGTCCGGGAGACTCTGCGGGTGAAGGATGAGCGACGCTAAGACGCTGCGTCGATAAGCGCTCCGGGGAACTCCCGGAGCGTTATTTTTATGCGCCCGCTTGCTTCTCGTCGGCCGCGAGCTGACCGCACGCCGCTGCGATCTCCTGGCCCTTCGTGTCGCGCACCGTGCAGGTGACGCCCTGGGCGATAACGCGGCGGACGAATTCGTCCTGGCGCTCGCGCGGCGAAGCGTCCCACTTCGAACCCGGTGTCGGATTCAGCGGGATGAGGTTGACGTGGACGAGGGGTCCGAGTGCGTCGTGAAGCTTGCGCCCCAGCATGTCCGCGCGGAAATCGTGGTCGTTGATGTCGCGGATGAGCGCGTACTCGATGGACACGCGGCGACCTGTCTGATCCGCGTAATAGCGCGCGGATGTGAGCACGTCCTCGACGGTGAAGCGGTTGTTCATCGGGACGAGCGTGTCGCGCAGTTCATCGTCCGGCGTGTGCAGGGACACGGCGAGTGTCACGTTGAGACCCTCGTCGGCGAGCTTGCGGATCGCTGGGGCGAGCCCCACCGTGGAGACCGTGACGTTGCGCTGCGAAATGCCGAAGCCTGCCGGCGCGGGCGAGACGATCTGGCGCACCGCGGACACCACGCGCTTGTAATTCGCCAGCGGCTCGCCCATGCCCATGAAGACCACGTTGGTCAGGCGGCCGCCCTCGGCCTCCATCATCGCGGCGGCCTCGCGGACCTGGTCGACGATCTCCGCGGTGGACAAGTTGCGGTCGAGACCGCCCTGGCCCGTGGCGCAGAACGGGCACGCCATGCCGCAGCCTGCCTGCGAAGAAATACACAGTGTTGCGCGGCCCGGGTAGCGCATGAGCACCGACTCCAGCAGGATTCCGTCGTGCAGGCGCCACAGGGTCTTGGTGGTATCACCCTCGTCGGTCTCGACGGTGCGGACCGGAGTGAGCAGACGCGGGAACAGTGCATCTTTGACAGCCTGCCGCTGCGCGGCGGGAAGGTCCGTCATGGTCGACGGGTCCGCCTCGAAACGCCCGTAATAGTGGCGGGCGATCTGGTCGGCGCGGAACTTGGGCAGGCCGAGATCCGCGAGGGCGTCGATACGCTCCTGCGCGTTCAAGTCTGCGAAGTGCTTCGGCGGCATCCCGCGCTTCGGCGAGATCAACTGGATCTTGGGAATATCACTCATGACGAGCCCCATTCTGGCACGTCGCAGCCCCGTTTTCTAATCAGAGAACCACGACATTCATCAGTAGCCACGTAGCGGCTGCGGCGGGAAGAATGCCGTCGATGCGGTCCATCATGCCGCCGTGGCCCGGCAGCAACCCGGACATGTCCTTGAGACCGAGCTCGCGTTTGAACTGGCTTTCCACCAGGTCGCCGAGTGTGGCGCACACGACGATTCCGAGTCCGAACACCAGCCCGGCCCACCAGGGACTACCGAGCAGATAAATGCCGCTGAGCACACCTGCGACCGCACCGAAGGTGACGGAGCCGGCGAATCCTTCCCAGGACTTCTTCGGGCTGACCGCTGGCGCCATCGGGTGGGAACCGAACAGTACACCGGACACATAGCCCCCGACGTCAGAGGCCACCACGCACAAGATGAACGTGACGATGAAATAGCTGCCGGTGACGTTCCCTGACTCGAGACGCGAGATCATCGCGGCGAACGAACCGAACAACCCGATCCACACCAGGATGAAAATGCTCACCGCTGTATCGCGCAAATAGTTGCGCGGCGGACTGTGCCGCCCATTGAAAAACAGTCGCGCGAACATGATGGTCAGTGCGCTCAACGTGAATGTCGCTAAGAGTCCGGGATAGCCGAACTGCCACGTCGAGACAATCATGCACAGCCCGAGCACGATCACGACGAAACGGTAGACCCCGTAGCCGTTTTCGCGCAGGCGTGTGAGCACCTCCCACATGCCTAATGCGGCAGCGGTGCACACCACCGGGTACCACATGACGGGCCCGACGTACGTGGCTACCAGGACGAGTGCGGCAAGGCCTACTCCCACGGCGATCGCGGCAGGCAGATTCCGCCCGGCGGAGTTCTTCGGCCGCGGCAGTTGCACGCGACGAGAGTGCACCGCGTCCAAAGATTCGCGGGAGTGGGATTCGGCCACGGTTTAAACCTCGAGGAGTTCGGCTTCCTTGCGGGAAACCAGCTCGTCGACCTGCTCGACGTACTTGGCGGTGGTCTTGTCCAGCTCCTTCTCGGCTGCGGTGACCTCGTCCTCGCCGGCGTCGCCGTCTTTCTGGATCTTCTTCAGCGCGTCCATGCCGGAGCGGCGGACGTTGCGGATGGCGATCTTGCCGTCTTCGCCCTTCGCCTTGGCCTGCTTGACCAGGTCGCGGCGACGCTCCTCAGTGAGCTGCGGGATGGTCACGCGGATGACGTTGCCATCGTCGGTGGGGTTGACACCGAGGTCGGAATTGCGGATCGCGTTCTCGATCTCGCCGAGGGTCGACGGGTCGAACGGCTTGATCAGGAGCATGCGCGGTTCGGGGACAGAGACGGTAGCCATCTGGTTGATCGGGGTGGGAGCACCGTAGAAGTCAGCCATGACGCCGTTGAACATGGCCGGGTTGGCGCGTCCGGTTCGGATGGTGACCAGTTCGTTGCGGGTGTGGTCTACGGAGCTGGTCATGCGCTCCTCTGCGTCGAGAAGTACGTCGTCGATCATGTTGTCATCCTTTCGCTTTGTCTCCATCCAATCTAGCAGCGCGCTGCTTTCCTCCTACACTATGAGTCACCATGCACCCCGCCTTTTCTTTTCTCCCCGCCGAGCCACTGCCGCCTCTTCGCGGCGGACGGTTGGACGGGTGGGTGATCCCCGCGAAAGACACCGCCGATGTGGCCGGCTGGCCGACGACGTGGGGCAGTCCGCGCAGGGGACTCATCGCCACGGATACAAGCCCCTTTCTGAATAGGCTCCGACGCCAGGGCGCCGCGATCAACGGCAAGACAGTCACGTCCGAGCTCGGCGCGACGATCTACGCAGAGCGTGACGACGTCCCCTTGCTCTCCTCCCCCGCCTACCCCGGCTGCACACCTGGTGGTTCATCGAGCGGTGCCGCGGTCGTCGTGGCAGATGGCCTGCACCGCGCCGCCCACGGCAGTGATGCCGGCGGGTCCTTGCGTGTGCCCGCCGCCGCGTGCGAGGTCGTGGGGTTCAAGCCGGCGGGTCTCCCGGAGTCGGGTTCGGTAGACGGTTTCATCACGGCGGCGGTCGCCGACCAGATCGAGCTGTGGGCTGCGCGTCCGCGCAGACTGGAGGGACTCACCGTCGGCGTGCTCACTCAGCCGCTGTTCACGCCGAATGCGCAGGTGGCTGCCGACCGCGCCGCCGTCGTCAAGCGTGCCGCGGAGGCCGTGGCGGAGGTGTGCGAGGTCCGCGAAGTCGCGCCGTATCCCGCGGCGACCGAGACGTACCGGCATTTCCAGACGCGTATCAAGCACGCGTTTTCCAAAGCGGATCCGGAAGACAGCGCGTACATCGCCTGGCTTTGCGACGAAGGCCGCTCCGTCACCTCCTCCCAGCTCTTAGCCGCGAACCGCCACATCGATGCCCTGCCGGAAATTGTGCGCGCGGAATGGGGTGTCGATGCTGTAATCACCCCGATGATCGCCACCGACCCGCCTCCGCTGGGGTTCTTCCCGTCGCTCTCCCCCGCCGATTCCTTCGAAGCTCAGACCGAATGGTCGCCGTGGGGGTCGCTGTTCAACCTCTCCGGCGCGCCGGCGATCGCTGTGGGGCCGGTGCAGATCGGCGGCGTCACAACGGCGGCGGACGACGCGACCGTGCTCGAGCTCGCCCGGCTGGTCGAACCGGTCGCGGCCGAGTGGAAACTACAGCGTGCGAACTAGCACGGCGCCCACGAAGACGAACAACAGCCCCAGCACGCGGACCGGCTGAAGCACCGACCGCGGCGAGCCGAAGAGGCCGAAGCGCTCGATCGCCTGGCCCGCGATGATCGTTCCGGCCAGGATGCCGATCACCGTGGCACCGGTGCCGATCAACGGGGACAGTGTGGCCGCCCCGATGACGAAAATCGCGCCGCAGACACCACCGAGCCACATCCACCACGGCCCGCGCTCAATGCCGGACAACAGTGCCTTGCGCGAATCGGTGAGACCGATGCTGAGCAAAAACAGCAGGATTACGCCGACGCCGAGGTTCACGGACCCAGCCTGGATGGAGCTGCCCAGCACTTCGCCGAGGTAGCCGTTCGCCGCTGTCTGGGAGGCCGAGCACATGCCCATGAACACACCGAGTGCACGCCACGCCCACGCGGAGGTCGAGGCCGCGTCGCCATGTGCGGAACTCGGGGCGCGCCCCACCACATGCACGAGCACGATGCCCGCCACGACGACGAGGGCGCCGAGCACCCGAAGCCACCCGACATCGGTCTGTACCGCCCCGAACAGACCGAAATTATCGATCACCAGCGCCATGATCACCTGCCCCAGAATCGGCAGGACGACCGTCTCGACGGCGCCGATTTTCGGGAACAGGATCACGTTGCCGGTGATGAAGATGACGCCCATCAGGCCGCCGATCCACACCCACCACGGCTCACCGAAAGCCTGCGTCAGGTCAATGCCGGGACCCGTCGTCGCAGCCAACACTCCCGCGAGGGCGGCGGCGCAGCAAAAGGCGATGAAAAAAGAAATGAACGCCGCGGGAATCGGCGCACCAATCGCACCGCGTAGGCGGCTGTTCACAGCAGTCTGCGCGGGGATGACGGCCCCCACGGCCATAGCA
This sequence comes from Corynebacterium sp. 20-84, assembly GCF_053479455.1. Classification (NCBI taxonomy): domain Bacteria; kingdom Bacillati; phylum Actinomycetota; class Actinomycetes; order Mycobacteriales; family Corynebacteriaceae; genus Corynebacterium; species Corynebacterium sp. 20-84. The sequence continues at coordinate 9,545 of NZ_JBRBCB010000008.1, read as the reverse complement.
GCAGCAGTCAGCATGAGTTACTGGACGAGCGTGCCGATCTGCTCACCCGACACCGCACGGGCGATATTGCCCTCCTTGAGGAGGTTGAACACGAGGATCGGCATGTTGTTGTCCATGCAGAGACTGAATGCGGTGGCGTCTGCGACCTTCAGACCCTTCTCAAGTGCCTCTCGCGGGCTGATCTCGCTGTAGAACTCCGCATCCGGGTTGGTGCGGGGATCGTCGGAGTAGACGCCGTCAACGGCCTTCGCCATGAGTAGCACCTCGCACCCGATCTCCAGGGCGCGCTGTGCTGCGGTGGTGTCGGTGGAGAAATACGGCATGCCCATGCCGGCGCCGAAGATGACCACACGGCCCTTCTCCAAGTGGCGGGCGGCACGTAGCGGCAGGTACGGCTCAGCGATCTGCGCCATGTTGATGGCGGTCTGTACACGGCAGTCCACGCCCAGCTGCTGCAGGAAGTCTTGGAGAGCCAGGCAGTTCATCACGGTGCCGAGCATGCCCATGTAGTCGGAGCGCGCACGGTCCATGCCGCGCTGGGACAGCTGAGCGCCGCGGAAGAAATTGCCGCCGCCGATGACCACAGCCACCTCGGTGCCGTTGCTTGCTACCTCGGCGATCTGCTTCGCCACATTTTCCACCACATCCGGGTCGATGCCGACGTTGCCGCCACCGAACATCTCGCCCCCCAGCTTCAACATGACCCGCTTGTATCCGCGGCGGGTCGTGGAATCCGAGGCGTTGCTGTTGACAGTCGCGTTGTCGGTCACCGAAAACTCCTTCACATGGGGGCGAAAATTCACCCACCGATTCTAGCGTCATGAAGGGGAGGCAAATAAAAAAGGATCTCGGCCCCGCCGTCGATAAGCGGCGAAACCGAGATCCTGGAAAGCTAAAGCTTACTGCTGACCGACCTCGAAGCGGATGAAGTCGGTGACCTCAATGCCGTTCTCCTCGGCGTACTGGCGGACAGTCTTCTTGGAGTCCGCGAGCGACGGCTGCTCAAGCAGAGCGACGTCCTTGAAGAAGCCGCCCAGACGGCCCTCGACGATCTTCTCGATCGCAGCCTCCGGCTTGCCCTCGCTGCGGGTGATCTCCTCCTGGACCGCGCGCTCCTTCTCCACGATGTCAGCCGGGATGGAATCCTTGGACAGGTAACGAGCCTTCATCGCAGCGATCTGCAGCGCGACCTGGTGCGCAGCCTCAGCGCCCTCGCCCGTGTACGCGACGAGCACGCCGACTGCCGGCGGAAGATCCGCAGCCTTCTGGTGGAGGTACACCTCGACCTGGTCGCCCTCGATGGTAGCGGCACGGCGCAGCTCGAGCTTCTCGCCGATCTTCGCGGACAGTGCCTGCACAGCGTCAGCTGCAGACTGGCCCTTGACGTCGGCGTTGGCGAGCTCCTCCGGGGTGTTCGCCTTGACGGCGGCAGCGCCGGCAGCGACATCGTCGGCAAGCTGCTTGAACTCGTCGTTCTTAGCCACGAAGTCCGTCTCGGAGTTGATCTCCACGATCGTGTTGCCCGACACTGCGACCAGGCCCTCGAGAGCGTTGCGCTCAGCGCGCTTGCCCACGTCCTTCGCACCCTTGATGCGCAGGATCTCAACGGCCTTCTCGAAATCGCCAGCGGATTCCTCCAGGGCCTTCTTGCAGTCGAGCATGCCGGAACCGGTGGTTTCGCGGAGCTTCTTCACGTCTGCAGCAGTGTAGTTCGCCATAGTTGGGCGACCCTCCTCATTGTGGGACTAAAAGTATGTGTAAAGGTCATCTGACAGCGTAGTGGACTTACCGCTAAGCGGCATGCCCAGCTGCCGTGTCGCACGCAAAACCCCCGCGCCTGAAGCGTCCTTGATGAAGTTAGGACGCCTCAAAAGGCGCGGGGGTCGGTGCTAAAAGTAAACGCCGTGTACGGCCCGGGGGTTTAGACCGGGTCGACGTCGTTCTTGGCGGAGTCGACGTTCTCGACTGCCTCGGTGGCAGCCTTGTCAGCCGGAGCCTCTGCCTTCTCTGCGGACTCAGCTGCCGGGGTCTCCGGTGCGTCAGCCTTCTCGGCTGGAGCCTCAGCGGCTGCCTCGTTAGCCTCGACCGGCGCGTCGCCGGCTGCCTCGCGAGCCTTGGCCAGCTGGCGCTCTTCGCGCTGCTGCTTACCAGCAACGACTGCCTCGCCCACGATGTGGGTGAGCAGCTTGACGGAGCGGATGGCGTCGTCGTTGCCCGGGATCGGGTAGTCGACGAGGTCCGGGTCGCAGTTGGTGTCCAGGATTGCGACGACCGGGATGCGCAGCTTCTGCGCCTCGGAGACAGCGATGTGCTCCTTGTTGGTGTCGACGATCCACAGCGCAGACGGGGTCTTGGTCATCTCGGAGATGCCGCCCAGCACACGCTCGAGCTTGGTGCGCTCGCGGGTGAGCATGAGGACTTCCTTCTTGCCGCGGCCTGCGTAGCCGTCCTCGGCTGCGTCCATGGCCTGCAGTTCCTTCATGCGGGCGAGGCGCTTGGACACGGTCTGGAAGTTGGTCAGCATGCCGCCGAGCCAACGGTGGTTGACGTACGGCATGCCCACGCGGTCGGCCTCTTCCTGGACCGGCTCCTGGGCCTGCTTCTTGGTGCCGACGAACAGGATGGTGCCGCCGTGTGCGACGGTCTCCTTGACGAATTCGTATGCCTCATCGATGTAGGTCAGCGTCTGCTGCAGGTCGATGATGTAGATGCCGTTACGGTCGGTGAAGATGAAGCGGCGCATCTTCGGGTTCCAACGACGCGTCTGGTGGCCGAAGTGCACACCTGCGTCGAGGAGTTCACGCATGGTTACGACTGCCATGGGAATGTCTCCTTGGGAGTTAAAGTTGTTCGGTTTCTTGCAGTTTGTACGGGTTTTGCCCGCACCCTAGCGACGAGCCACGTCCACGCCTTCCGCGCCTTGCGGGAGGACCGTTGCGGATCGCAGCACCGTGCCACCTTCGTGACCAGGCATTTTCGTCGCGCGTAGTCAGCGCGCCCGAGTGGACACACTGCTGGTCACCAAGCTTACATCTTTGCTGGGTGCGCGCCAATTCGCGGCGCGCCGCACTGTGCACACCTCACGGTTATCCACAGGGCATTTCGCTTATCGACGCACCGTGGTCCCCTCCCCGCCCACAATGACCCCATGAACATTTCTCATTCCCATGCTCGTGTCCATCCCTTTCTTTCCCTCTGCGCGCTTTTCTGTACTGTCGCGGCGGTCGTATTCGCGGGCGCGGTCCCAGCCGCCGCGTATGTCGATCCGACGACCGGCAAACCGACTGCGACGAACGTGACCCGCCGCGCCGATATTCCCGACAAGAACTGGTTGCCCGGCCACCGCGGCGTCGATCTGGCGGCGCGGACGGGTCAGGACATCCTGTCCGCGGAGGACGGCGTGGTCGCCTACGTCGGCGTCATTGCTGGTGTCCCGGTGGTCTCGGTGGATCACGCGGACGGGATCCGCACGACGTATCAGCCGGTGCACGCCACGGTCCGCACTGGCGACAAGGTGAAAGAGGGGCAGCCGATCGGCAGGATGGCACCGCCGAACGGCGATCACGACGGGCTGCACTGGGGCGCACGCACCGGCAAGGACACCTATATCAATCCGCTTTCGCTTCTCGACGCTCCGCAGATACGCCTCAAGCCCGTGGATGCGCCTGGTCGTACACGCTCTTGAGCCGTTGCGCGGACACGTGCGTGTAGATCTGCGTGGTCTGCAGCGACGAATGCCCGAGCAATTCCTGGACGACGCGCAGGTCCGCTCCTCCTTCAAGCATGTGGGTCGCTGCGCTGTGGCGCAGTGCGTGGGGGCTTAGGTCGCTGTCCCCGGTGCGCTGCGCTGCGCGCTCGACGACGCGGCGGACTTGGCGCTGGTCGATGCGTCCGCCCCGGGAGCCGAGGAAGAGCGCCTCCGAGGCAGAGCAGGAAGAGGAGTCAGCAGAGGCAGTAGCACCGGGTTTGAGGAGTTCGTCGCGGCGGGCGAGCCAGGCCTCGAGCGCAGTGGCAGCGTTGTCGCCGAACGGGACGACGCGCTGTTTGTTGCCTTTGCCGGTGACGCGGGCGAGGCGTCGAGAAGCGTCGATGTCCGCGATGTCGAGGCCCGTCAGTTCGGCGACGCGCATGCCGGTGGCGTAGAGCAGCTCGAGCATGGCGCGGTCGCGGGCCGCCTCTGGCGAAGCGGCGTCCGCGTTGATCTCCGCTTCGACGAGCTGCCCGGCGCGCGCGGGCGTGACCACGTCGGGAAGGTGCCGGTTCACCTGCGGGGTGGCCAGGCGGGCAGCGACATCGCTATCGAGGTGTCCGCGCTCATACGCCCAGGTGGAAAAGGCACGGGCGGCGGCAGTGCGGCGGGCCATGGTGGAGCGGGCGAGGCCGGAGCGGAGGGCGTCGGCAAGCCATGCCCTGAGCGTGGGCAGCGTGAATTCGGCGAAGGTCGCACACAACGGCACGAGCGTGCGCAGGTCGCTGCGGTACCCCTTCACGGTGGCGGGCGAACGCCCTTTGACGAGCAGCGCATAGTCGGCGAAGTCGTCGATCGCCGCTTCGAGCTGTGTGATCTGCTCTGCCACTGTCGCCTGCCTTGGTTGGGTGCTCGCGGGCATTGAAAAACTGCCGCGAAAAGGTGTCTTCGCGGCAGTATAGTTCGGCGCACTAGCCGGACCCGGGGCTACACGCGGCGCCAGTGCTGCCCTTCGCGGGCGACGAGACCCTTCCCAGACAAGTCCATGAGCAAATGGACGGTGAGCCCGATCGTGAACCCGCACGCAGCGGCGACGTCGGAGGCTTCAATCCCCCCGGTGTCGGAAAGCGGCAGGGAATCGTAGACGCGGAGCTCGTTGCGGGAGAGCTGCTGGACAGCGTCGGCGGCGAAGTCTATTTCGTATTGGCCGTCGACGTCGGAAGCGCCAATCGGGCTGAGTTTCTCGTGAGCATCGTCGGCGCTGAGCACCATGGCGGCGCGTCCGTCGCGGATGGCCAGGTTGGTGCCCAAAGAGCCCGGTCCGAGGATCGGCCCCGGCACAGCCATGCCGACGCGGTTGAACACCTCGACCCATTTCAGGGTGTTTAGGGCCCCAGACCGGAAGGCGGCTTCCACGACGACGGTTCCCTGCGTCAGCGCCGCGACGAGGCGGTTGCGCGTGAGAAAGCGGTGCCGGTCGGGCGTGACCCCGGGCGGATATTCGGTGACCACAGCACCACCTTCGGACGCGATGCGCGAAAACAGCGCCTCGTTGCGCCGCGGGTAGACCTGCCCGGCACCGCACGCAGCGACGACGACGGTCGCGCCCCCTGCGTCCAGCGCGGAGGTGTGCGCGACGGTGTCAATGCCGAGCGCGCCGCCGGAGACAATCGTGTGCTGGTGGCGCACGAGACCCCGGCACAGGTCAGCGGTGGCGTGATGCCCATACGAGGTCGCGGCACGAGTGCCCACGATGCCGACGGCGCTGGCGAAAAGTTGCGCGAGATTCGCGTTGCCCCGCACCCACAGTCCGTGCGGCGGGTGCGCGTCGGGAGGAAGCTTTTCATCGCTTTTCGACGCCCCCGCCACCGCCGCCCCGAACGACATCTCGATCGCGTCCCGCGGCCACTCAGGAGACTCAGGCGTGAGCAGGCGGTAGCCTTCGCGTTCAGCGGCAGCGAGATCGTCGGCAGGCTGGTCCCACCTGTAGCGGGGCTCGGTGGCAGGGCCGAGTTCGCCGAGCCAACTGGCGCGCGTGCGTATGCCATGGGCGAGTTCATCGGCGTCACGTCCGGCGGCGAGCATGGCTTGGATGTGCCGGTTCGGTCCTTCGACGACGCGGTTCAAGTAGGCCCAGGATTCCAGCGAGCTCATGCCATCACCCCCGCGTGTTGCGTGGCGCGCAGGTCGAGGGCGTCCATGACGTCAGCAAGACGCGGCTTATCGACGCCCCCAAGATCCGCCACCGTCCATGCCAACCTCAGAAGCCGGTCGACACCGCGCTGCGTGATTGAGCCGTTGCTCAAGGCTTTGCTGATCACGCTCATGCCCTCTTCGTCGGCGGGGAAATCGCGCCGGATGACTGCGCCGGGGACACGCGCGTTGGTCACCGCGCTCAATCCGGCTGCGGACCAGCGGTGCCGCGCGCGGTCGCGGGCGGCGAGGACGCGTTCGGCAATCGCCGCTGAGGGTTCGTTGTCGGTGCTGGTGACAAGTGCGCCGACGGAGGTCGTCGATAGGCTGATGTCGATGCGGTCGCGCAGCGGCCCCGACAGGTTGCGCAAGTACATGGCGCGCTCGCTCGAGGAGCAGGTGCATTTCGCGGCGTTGTCGACGCCGCAGCGGCACGGGTTGGCGGCCATGACGAGCTGGAAGTCGGCGGGGTAGACGACGTCGCGCCGCGCGCGTGTCAGCCTCACCTCACCTTTTTCGAGCGGGACCCGCAACGCGTCGAGAGTGTGAGCGTCGATCTCGCTGACTTCGTCCAAGAAAAGGACACCGTGGTGCGCATGGCTGATGGCGCCCGGCCGCAGGATCCCTGACCCTCCGCCGATGAGAGCGGCGCGCCCCAGCGACGGGTGCGGCGCGACGAATGGCGCCTGCACGATCACTTCCCCGGTGGAATTGCCGGAAATGGAATGAATGGCTGTCGCTTCCACGACCTGCTGCGGAGAGAGTTCCGGAAGAATCGACGGGAGGCGCTCAGCGAGCATCGACTTGCCGGAGCCGGGCGCGCCGATCATGAGGACGTGGTGGGCGCCGGCAGCTGCGATCTCCATGGCCCGCCGCTCGCGCTCTTGACCGACGATGTCGCGGAAATCCGGCACGTGCACAGGCTGCACGGTGTGGCTCACGGTCTCCAGGCCGGGCAGTTCGCGCTCCCCGACCGCCCAGAGCCACGCCTCGGTGAGACTCCCCGCGACCTTCACCGCCGGGTGCCCGACCAGTGCGGCTTCGGCAGCGTTTTCGGCGGGGATTATGACGTGATCGACATCGTCGAGGGCTTCCAGAATGATCTGGAGGATCCCGTCCACACGCCGCAGCTGCCCGCCGAGGCCGAGTTCGCCGACGATGAGGCTGCGCCCCAGCCTGCGCTCCGCGCGCGGGTCCATGCTCGCCAACACGGCCAGCGCCACCGGCAAGTCGAATTGGGAGCCGGCTTTCGGCAGGTTCGCGGGCGATAGCGACACCATGATCTTCGTGCGCGGCCACGGCAGCGTCGAGTTGGCCACGGCGGTGCGGATCCGGTCGCGGGACTCCCCCACAGCTTTGTCGCCGAGTCCCACGATGTGCATGCCGGGCAGCCCGGGCCCGACATTCGCCTCGACGGTGACGCGGTGCGCACCGACGCCCTCGACAGTCGCGGAGAAAGTACTAGCAAGCGCCATCGTCGACCCCCTGGTACATGCGGCACGAGACGTTGATGCCGTCGAAGATGACCTCGATGACATCGAAGCGCACAGAGACGTATCCGGACGACTTCTCAGCGAGCCACTGCGCGGCCGCCGCGTGAATCCGGCGCAGCTTCGCCGGCGTGACGGCCTCCGCGGCACCGAAGCTCGTGCTGCGCCGGGTTTTCACCTCAGCGAAGACGATCTCGCCGTGCGGCGAGCGCGCGATCAGGTCGACTTCGCCGTCGCGGGCACGGTAGCGCAGCTGCACGATGTCGTAGCCCAAGTCCTCGTACCAGGCCGCGGCGCTCGATTCGCCGCACATACCCAGCATGTACTGGTCGTGTTTTACAGGCATGAACAATCCCCTCTGTTAACTCAAGTAGTTGCACTTAGTTAGACGAGGGGAAGTGGCGGAAGGATCCGTCGAGAAGCGAATTTTTTATTCGGGAATGACCATGTCCGGCTTGTCGAGCTCCTCGATGTTGACGTCCTTGTACGTGATCACGCGCACGTAGCGGACAAAGCGCACGGCGCGGTACATGTCCCACACCCACGCATCCGACATGCGGACTTCGTAGTAGACGTCCTTGCCTTCGGTGTGCGGAATGAGCTCGACGGCGTTGGCGAGGTAGAAGCGGCGGTCGGTCTCCACGACATACGAGAATTGGCTGACCACGTCGCGGTATTCGCGGTAGAGGGACAGTTCGACCTCGGCTTCGTAATTGTCCAGGTCTTCAGCGCTCATCGTGGATGCTCCTCATGTACTTCTCGTGGGCGGCAGCAACGTTGGCATAAGTGTAGCGATGCTCCGGGCTCGCGCCGTGACGGCGCACCGCGTCCATGTGGGCGCGCGTCGAATAGCCTTTATGCTTATCGACGCCGTACCCCGGGTACTCATCCCCCATCCCCGTGACCAGCCGGTCGCGGCTCACTTTGGCCAGCACGCTGGCGGCGGCGATGCAGCGGGCGGTGTAGTCCCCGCCGATGACTGGGAGGTGGGGGGAGGTCAGACCGGGGATGCGGAAGGCGTCGATAAGCACGTAGCCCGGCGTGACGTCGAGCGCGGCAATCGCGCGGCGCGCACCATCTATATTGGCGTTCTGGATGCCGCGGCGGTCGATGTCTTTCGCGGAAACGTGCACAATGGCGTGCGCAAGCGCCTTATCGACGATCACCGCGTAGAGCTCCTCCCGCCGCTTCGCCGTGAGCTTCTTGGAGTCGGTCAGCCCCTCAAGCGCCGCGATCGGCTGCGGCGGGAGAACGCACGCCGCAATGGTGATGGGGCCGAAACACGCGCCGCGGCCCGCCTCGTCGACTCCCGCGACGGGCCCGAGCCCCGCTTTGTCCAGCGCGACCTCGAAGGTGCGCAGCTGCTTCAGCCGGCGCATGTGCAAAGCGCGCTGTTACTGCTGCTGCAGCTCAACGTCGCCGTTCTTCACCGGCCCGATGCGGGTCAGCGGCAGGATGATGAAGGAGACTTTGCCGCGAATATTGTCCGTCGGGATCGTGCCCTGGAATTCATCGCCGGAGTGATAGCGCGAATCCGCGGAATTGGTGCGGTTGTCGCCCATGACGAAGACATTGTCTTCCGGCACCGTGATCGGGCCGAAGAATTTGCCGCCGCACTCGGCGGAGCCGTCCTCGCCGATGACCGGGTTCGCCGGCGGGTCGAGAATGTACGACTGGTCGATCGGTGCGCCGTCCACCATCACTGCCGGGTCGCCTGCCTGGCACGAGACCGTCTGACCGCCAGTCGCGACAACGCGCTTGACCAGATCATTCTCGTCCGGCGCGACCAACCCGACGTACGAGCCGAGCTGCTGCAGACCAGCCACGAAACCATTATCGGAACGGTTAGACACGTAATCGGTGTTCCACGACGGCGTGCCTTCGAAGACCACGACATCGCCCGGCTCTGGGTCCGAGAAGTAGTAGCTGACCTTCTGCACGAAAATACGGTCGCCGTTGCAGCCGTCGCAGCCGTGCAGCGTCGGCTCCATCGATGCCGACGGAATCAAATACACGCGCCCCACGAACGTCTGCAGGACGAAGATCAGCGCCAAGGTCAACAGGACGACCAGCGGGATCTCGATGTACCACGGTGTGGCATTGTCCTCTTCGGCGCGCTTGCGGCGCGCCGAAGAGGACAATGCCACACCGTGGTACATCGAGATCCCGCTGGT